>JAFGKK010000015.1 GCA_016928575.1 Anaerolineales bacterium | reverse complement strand
CCTTTTTCTTTTTTTCGCTCCGCGCCTGGATTCTCATGCGAAAGCCGGAATTGGCATTTTAAAAACCACTTTTTTCAGGGGAGTCAAAAATGAAAACCCTTTGTGCCTTCTGTGCGTTTTGTGGCTGTGGTTTTTACAGCTCGTCCATCCGGTCCTGGATGGCGTAGAGCCGCTTGTACAGGCCGTTTTTGCGCATCAATTGTTGGTGAGTCCCTTTCTCGCGGATCGCCTTGTCCTCTAGGACGACGATCAGGTCGGCGGCCCGGACTGTGGACAGCCGGTGGGCGATGACCAGCGTCGTCCGCCCGCGGATCAGCCGCTCGAGCGCCTCCTGGATCAGCAGTTCGGTCTCGGTGTCTACCGAAGAAGTCGCCTCGTCGAGGATCAGGATCGGCGCGTCCTTGAGCAGCGCGCGGGCGATGGAGAGGCGCTGTTTCTGCCCGCCCGAAAGCTTCACCCCGCGTTCGCCGATCAGCGTGTCGTATCCGTCCGGAAGCGCGGCGATGAATTCGTGGGCGTTGGCCGCCTTCGCCGCCGCGACCACCTCCGCCTGCTCCGCATCCGGCTTCCCGAAAAGCAGGTTTTCCCGCACCGATCCGTAGAAAAGAAATACGTCCTGCAGAACCATGCTGATCTGCCGCCGCAGGTCCGCCAGCTGGATCCGCCGCAGGTCCTCTCCGTCGAGCAAGATCTCGCCGGCGGTTACATCGTAGAAACGGGGGATCAGGCTCACCAGCGTGGATTTGCCCACCCCGGTCGGCCCGACCAGCGCGACGGCCGAACGCGCCGGGATTTCCAGGTCGATTCCTTCCAGCACCGGTGCGCCGGGAAGGTATTCGAAGCCCACCCCGCGGAAGGCCAGCGCGCCGCGCGCCCGCCCGGCCAGGGGATGCGCGCCGGCCGCTTCGTCCGGCTCCGGCTGCTCCGCCAGCAGCGAAGCCACCCGGTCCGCCCCGGCCAGCGAGCTCTGGACCGCCTCCCAGGCCGCGCTGAGGTTGTGCACCGGCAGATAGAACAGGTCGAGGTAGAGGAAGAACGCCACCAAGTCGGCCACCGGCAGAGTCCCGGCCAGCGCCATCCGCCCGCCGAAGAAGATCACCACCACCGTCCCCAGCGACAGGGTTAATTCGACGAAGGGCTCGAACGTTGCCATCAGCCGCAGGGCGTAGAGCAGCGAGCGCCGGTAATTCTCGATCCGGATCCCGACCCGCGCCGCCTGGTCGCCCTCGCGGGCGAAGGCCTTGATTTCGCGGATCCCGGCCAGGTTGTCGTTGAGCGCCGCGTTAAGGTCGCCCAGCTCCTTCTGGCGGAAGCGGAACGCCGGACGCACACAGCGGGCGTACAGCAGCAGGGCGACGATCACCAGCGGGATGGGCAGGGAACTGAGGAGGGTCAGTCGCCAATTGAGTCCGAGCAGGACGGCCGTGACCCCGGCCAGGGTGACGACGTTGACGATCACGTCGGGGACGGCGTGGGCGATGAACTGTTCGAACAGCTCGGTGTCGTTGATCACCTGCGACATCAGCTGCCCGACCTGTTGATCCTGATAAAAGCGCAGCGAGAGGCGCTGGACGTGTTCGTAGATGTGGCGCCGCACGTCGGCCACCACGCTCCAGTCGGCGATGTGCGCCATGTAGGAGCGCAGGAACTGCAGCACCGACCGCGCCGCGAGCACCGCCAGGATGACGAGCGCAAGAGTCCGGACATACTCCTCCGCCCCGCCCGCGGCGGCCTCTTCCGTCACCGCCCCGATCAGCAGGCGGATCACCCACGGGACGAGCAGCTGCACGCCTACCAGCAGCAGCATGCTGGCCGCGGCGACGACCAGCGCTAGCCGGTAGCGCTTGGCATAGTTCAGGATGATTCGGAAAGGCTTGTTGAGCATCGGGGGAAAGTATAAACCTGGAATACGGAGAGTCCTCAGGTCGTCATGCCCGCGTGTTTTAAGCGGGCATCCAGCGTCTTTGCGTTCTTTTTAAGAAGAAATCACGTATCTGCTCAGCCTCAGTAATATTGAAATGAAATCCTGCTTTTTCCATCCTCACCCCTATCCCCTGGCCCCTTCCCCCTCTCCTGGCATAAGTCAGGAGAGGGGGAAGGGGTTGTGGGGTTGGAGGTGAGGAAAGGGCAGGGACAGGGGGCTGAGGAGATACGAAATCACATCTTGAGTCCCGCTAAGTACACGCGGGAATGACGGGCTTCAACCCGGCCGCATCTTTTCCCACACAGCCGCTTCGTTCGGCCGCAGGCGGATGGAGCCGCCGGCGGGTTGCCGCACGGCTTCCGCCGGGTGGGTGGAAAGCAAAAGCCGCCAGGACCCGGCGGACAACGGCCGCTGGAACGAAAGCTCGCACGCGGATTCGAAGAAGTTGAGGGCCACCAGGACCGTCTGCGATTTCGCTTCCCGCAGGTATGCCAGCGCCCGGCCAGAGGGTTTTCCGATATTGCGGAAATCCCCGGTTTGCAGGGCGGGCGTCTTCTTCCTCAGCCAGATCAATTTCCGGTAGAACGACAACACCGAATCCGGATCCGCCCGCTGCGCCTCCACGTTGACCCCGCGGGAATCCAGATTGACCGGCAGCCAGGGCTTGCCGGAGGAAAATCCGGCGCCGGGGGAGGCGTTCCAAGGCATCGGCGTTCGGCATCCGTCGCGGCCCTTATAAATCGGCCAATAGCGCCTCCCCGGCGGATCCATGATTTCGGCGCGGCGCAGCCGCCCTTCGCGCATTCCGATTTCCTCGCCATAGTAAAGGAAGGGCGTCCCGCGCAGGGTCAGCAGCAGCACGGCGGCGACCTTGGCCCGCGCCTCCGGAGCGCGTCCGCCGTAGCGGGTGGCGTGGCGGACGACATCATGGTTGCTCAGAACGCAACTCGGCCAGCCGCCCTCCGCGAGGGCGCGTTCGTACCGCTCCACTGAGCGTAAAAAGCCGCGCGGATTCCATCCTTGGTGGGTAAAATCGAAATTGAACGTCAGCGGCATAAGACCGTCCTTGCCGTAGCGCACCGCCTCCTCCATCCCGCCGCCCATCACCTCGCCCACCGCCATCGCGCCGCCGCGGGAATCTAGAATCGAGCGGATTTCGCGGTAAACGCTCAACAGCTCCGGTTGGTCCTTGTCGTAAATATGCCTCTGCCGGTCGTACCCGCGGATTCCGAGCGCCGGCGGATTATCGCGCAGCATCGAATCTTTAAAATAGGCGTTGAACACGTCGAGCCGGAAGCCGTCCGCCCCGCGGTCGAGCCAGAATCGGAACACATCCATCAGTGCCCGCCGGACCTGCGGATTGCGCCAGTTGAGGTCCGGCTGCTGCTCGAGGAACATGTGGAAGTAATACTGCCTGGTGTGCGGATCCCACATCCATGCCTTGCCGCCGAAGACCGATTCCCAATTGTTGGGCGGGCCGCCGAAGCGGCCCGCGTCCTGCCAGAGATACCAATCCCGTTTGGGATTCTCCCGCGACGAACGGCTTTCGACGAACCACGGATGGAGATGGGATGTGTGGTTGAGCACCAAATCGAGGACGATGCGGATTCCGCGGCGGTGGGCTTCCTCCACCAGCCGGTCGAAATTCGCCATCGTTCCGAACAGCGGGTCGACCGCGCAATAATCGGAAACGTCGTAGCTGAAATCAAAACCGGGGGAAGGAAAGAACGGGGAAAGCCAGATCGCGTCGACCCCGAGCGAATCGGGCGTGCCGTCGTTGAGGTGGTCGAGGCGGGCGATCACGCCGGGCAGATCGCCGACGCCGTCGCCGTCGGAATCCGCGAACGAACGCGGGTAGATTTGGTAGATCACTCCCGTTTTCCACCAGGGCAGGGAAGGCATGCGACCTCCGTGGCATCAATCCGATGGGATTATACCGTCGTGGCCTTTTCAACGCGGTTTATTCTCTGTGCCGGTCCTGTCTTTTTGCTGCCAGAAAGAAACGCTTTCCCGGCCGCCCTCAATTCCTTCTGATCGACAACGCCGGATTCCCGCATCAGTTCCGATGGTTTTGTTGATCCGGGGAATCCGGATGTTGGACGCGGCGTCCGCATGCCGCTGTGTACAGAATGAACCCCTACCTTTGGGCGAACGGCGGATATCAACATCCCAGAAAAGGATCTCCTTACCTCATCCTAGTGTCTCGTCCCGCGAATTCGTTGGTGTCTGAAAAGGCTTAAAGGGGCGCCTTGCCCGCCGGATATACGCGGGCATCCACGCCTCCCAATCCCTGGATTCCCGCTATAAACGCGCGGGAATGACGACACAAGTAGACGGCAATGTTCCAATGGAAAAATCGTTTTTCCGCTTTCCAAACAGCCCTGTGAACCATCAGAATATTGAAAGGTTTTTTCGGGAACAACGCCAGATTGAAGAGAAATCCTGTTTTCCGTCCTCCCAATGCCTATCCCCCATTCTCTTTCCGCTCTCCGGCAACCTGCATTCCGAGCAATTCGCATCGGTAGGCTTCCGACGCGCTGAATTCTTTTGTGGGAATATGGCAGGATAGGGAGAAAACTTGCCCGTAAGCTGAAGGTCTCGCGAGTGTGAAGGGATTGGGGGGCAGGATCCTGGAAGGACGGCAGATTTTTTAAAAAATCTCCCTCCCCTCGTTTCGGTTGAGGAGGGAGAAGGGCAAGGCGAAGCGGATTGGACCGGTGGAGCTTGAGCTACTTCTTCAGAACGCCTTCTCGCTGATAGCGCCGGAACAGCCGCCCCCACCGATTCTCCGCCAGCCACGTTTCGTATACGCGCTTGGATTTGAACGGCCAATGGACGTAATCGTGGTTGAACTCGGAGAGGAAGATCGGGATCGCCACCAGCGGCGTGCGCAGGACCAGCTTCTGCAGCACCTTGGTCGGCCCGTACCAGGCCATCCAGGCCATGAAGGTATGGACATTCTTGCCCACGTGGAAGTGCCAATGCTCGTTCGAGACGTCGTCGCCGGCCAGGTTGATCTGCCGCACGTCGCCGACGCCCAACCCCTTTTCGTGCGCCAAGCGGATGTAGTCGATCTTCAGCGGATCAAACCCCATCAGCTTGGCCGCCACGGCGTCGATCGCCACCTGGTCGGCCGAAGCCAGGATCACGTTCTTCTCCACCGGAGTCGGCGTGCGCGGCCCGGTGCCGTCGCCGGCCATCGTCCCGTCCATGAAGGCAAAGATCCCGGGATGGATCTCCTTCTGGATCGAGAGCAGGTCGGTGAGAGTCTGGTGGATCCAGGAATGGGTGTAGTGACGGTAAGTGGCGAGCAGTCCGCCGAAGGCGTTTTTCATCGCGCCGGTCGTGGTGGTGTAGATGTGGGTCTTGACCGTCGGCAGATGGACGATATTCTTGCCAAAGAAATAATCCGGGATGCGGATCCCCTTATCGAAAATTTGATCCAGCACCAGCATTTTAGCTTTGGGTTTGTACTCCACCCAGGTCATGTCTTCATTGCGGAAGTTGTATTTAACCGGGATGCCGTAGTGCTTGAAAATCGGCAGGAATCCGCATAAATCTTCGCCTTTAAAGGCATTGATCACGACCGTTTGGTTCTGGACGCAGACCAAATCTGTGAACCCCGCTTTTTGCAGGGCAAGGATCGATCCCTCCAATTCCCAGGGGGTGGTATTCGCGCTGGGCAGCGGATAGTGCCAGGAGATGTTGTCCTTGAGAATGGTGGTCGCTTTCGAATCCAACGCGGATTTTCCGTCCGCCAGTTTAAAGAGACGCTCATAATCCTGAAGAACGGTTTCCGGCGAAGTGCGGAGTACGGAGACTTTGGCTTTTTGGGGCATAATTCCTCGTAAGTGTCTCCTCGAACCCGCGCGCGGGCCGAGGGAGTGGTTGTTGGTTCCGCATTATAGCAAATGAGATGCCGGCCATGGAGTATCCACCTCTATCTACGCCCAGCCTCTATTTGACTCCCTCCTCCGATTGGAAACGCCCGCTCCCAGAGGGAATTACCCGCGATCGTTCTCCGTAGCCAGCAGTTGGAAGTAAACGCGGGATTTGGGCTTCGGTGGCTGCGTTTCAAGCCCAATTCTCCCGCCCTGCGCCCCATTTGCGCCGGCACCGGTTGGCCGCCAAAGGACGACTCTATCAACTTCCAAATTCCCCCCCGCGCCGGACGCGCGCAACCTCAGCGTCGGATCCCCCAACAAAACTCAATTCGCATTGCGGGCCACCGGCCTGTATGCGGTCGGGGTGGCGGACTCTTAAAGGAGATTGCTTCGTCGCTTCGCTCCTCGCAATGACACTATCAAAGGCCTTTTTCATCACCCGGCTATGGAGCGGTTGGAAGGGATCGCCGCCGTGGGTGTATGGATTGGAAAAGAAGTCCCCGTGGGGAAACGGGTTTTCTGCGCCGGCGCTGGGATCCGCCCGCTGTCTCCTGTCGCCGCAATCCTGCCGCTGATGTTGCATCCGACGGTCCATTGGCAACAGGGCAGCAGCAGCGACGGCATTTTCCGGACACGCATTTACCCTCTCCTCTCCAAAGAAGTTGCTCAGGGCAGCCAACGGGGACCATGGGGTTGGGTTGGGGCGACGTGGACGCGGGATGTCCCGCGGCCCAAGTCCTACCACCACACTTCGAACTCGACGACGGCTTCCAAGGGAGTGGATTCCCAAGCACCGCGGACGATCACCCGGATCCGAGTTCCGGGATCGGCGTCCGGAACCCGGAAGGAGAGCGAGGCCATGCCGCTCGCGTCGGTCGGCGGAAGAGCGATTTCAAGCAACGCTTGGCCTTCCTTCTCCAGGGTGACCTGCAACGCCACGCCCGTGATTCCCGCCCCGGTCGCGTCGGTCAACGCAACCTGCAGAGTCTGCATTTCACCCGGACGGAGGGTCGGCCGGGCGAGCGAGGCGTAGAGCCTCGTCACGCCCGCCGCCGGGCCGGCGGATTCGACCGCCGGCTCGCGCAAGGCGCGGTCATACCCGCGCTGGAGGAAAAACGTCTCGCCGCACCGCTCGCGGATGATCCCCCCGCCGACCCATTGCAGGCGGGCGTATTCGAAATCCTGAAAGAGAATCCCGTCGGCATCCATCATCATCTCGGCCACCGGCGGACCGAAATGCTCGACCCCCGCGGTGCGGATGTATTCGCGGAACTCGTAGCACAGGTTGTGACCCGTTTCCTGCGAATAGGAACAATTGGAATCTTTGGAAGGCGGCACTCCCGCTTGGCGCCGGCCGAGGAGATCGCTGATTTTAATAAGGAAGATATGGCCGTCGCCGGGATCCTGCGCCAGCACGCCGTATTCGTAAATCTGCAGGGTCCAGCCCAGATCGCGGTCGGCGAAGGCGCGCGTGACCGGCCGCCCCAGCCAGCGTTCGCCTTCCATGCCCTTGTAGGCATCCAGAAAAGGATATTCGAGCAGCAGGCCGTTGTCGAAGCTGGCGACCTCGCCGGAATAGACGACCGGGACGGGCGCGATCTGCAGTGCGGACTGCGCGCCGGCCGAGGAAGCCGGCGGGGAACAAGCCGCCGAGATAGTTCCCGCCAGCGGCAGGAAGAGGAGAAGTTCGATCCGGAAACGGCGGCCGCCAAGGAAATCCATGCGACGGATCCGCCCGCGGCGGGAAGCATTCCTTCCCGCGCGGGAGATTCATTATATATCCTATACCCGTAGGGGAACGTTGGCTGGGGCTTTCGTACCCCTCCCTCCCTTCCCTGAATCGGCAGGACCAGAAGCAAAAGACCATCTGTACCACTGCTGATTTGGGGAGGAAAAAGGAGGGCTAGGGGTCAGGTTTCCCCGTGCCGGAGCCGCAAATACGAATCGTAGCGCTCCGGGCTGATCTTCCCTTCCGCGACCGCACGGATCACGGCGCAGCCCGGCGTATCTTCGTGGGTGCAATCCCCAAATTCGCACATTTCGACCAGCGGGCGGATCTCGGGAAAGTAGGCGTCCAACTCTTCGGGGGCGATGTCCCAAAAGGCGATCGCCCGCAGGCCCGGCGTGTCGGCCACGTAGCCGCCCTCCTCGAGCTCGATCAATTCCGGGGCGACGGTGGTGTGGCGTCCCTTCCGGTTCGAATGGCTGACGTGACTCACGGCGAGGCCGAGTCCGGGTTGGACCGCGTTCAGCAGGCTGGATTTGCCCACCCCGGAAGGTCCCGAAAGCACGCTGAGTTTACCGCGCAGAATCGCCCGGAATTGGTCCACGCCGGCGCCCGTCCTGGCCGAGGTGAACAGCACCGGATACCCCACCTTGCGGTATAGGCCGAAATGCGCTTCCGCCCAACCCGCTTCCGCCAGGTCGGTCTTGTTAGCGCACACCACGGCCGGGATCTCCGCCCGTTCGGCCGCCACCAGGAACCGGTCGAGCATCCGCAAGTGCGGCGCGGGTTCGGCGCAGGCGAAGATGAACACCGCCTGGTCGGGATTGGCGACAATCACCTGTTCGGTTGCGCTTTCGGCGAACCCGCGCCGCCCGCCGGCGGAGGGCGACGAGCGGGAAAGGACCCGGTTCCGCGGAAGGATCTCCTCGATCGCGCCCGTGCCGTCGGGCAGCGGCATGATTCTCACGCGATCGCCCACCGCCGCGAGGTCCGTCGCGACGCGTTTCTTCTTCAGCCGGCCGCGCAACTGGCACGTGATCCGCCCGTGCTCGGTCCGCACGGTGTAGAAGCCGGACTGGGCCTTGACGACCATTCCCGTCAGCAGCGCATCCCCGCCGGGCGGTCGTCCGCCGCCGGCGATTCCGGAGTCGTCTTTGCGCGATTCGCGATCGCCGCGTTTCTCCCGCGTCATTCGGACCCTTCCGGGATGAGGGTCGCGGGCGGCTCTTCGGTCACGGTCGGCGTATCCGTGGCCCGCAGGCCGTAGTCGGCTTCCCACGGATAGAGCGTCGACGGCCGGCCGAAAAAATATATCTCCATCACGCGGCGGACCATCCGCGCGGCGTGGGTGGATCCCTCGCCGGCGTATTCCGCGATCACCGCCACGGCGATATCCGGCTTGCTCCCCTCGGTGAAGGTGTAGGCGGCGAACCAGGAATGCGGTTCGTCGGGCCTCCCGGATTCCGCGGTCCCGGTCTTGCCGGCGATCTTGATCACTTGCGAGATGCCGACGAACCGCGGCCGGGCGGTGCCTTTCGGATCGGACACCACGCCGCGCATGGCGCGCCGGATCACCTCCAGGTTGGCCGCACTGACCGGAAGCGCGCCGCGCACGGCGGGGGCGAAGGAATAGACCGGCTTGCCGTCCGCCGGGCCGATGGAAAGGATTACCTGCGGCCGGTACAAAACCCCGCCGTTCCCGACCGCGGCGACGAAATCCGCAACCTGCAGCGGCGTCACTTGCAGGCCGCCCTGGCCGACGGCCAGATTGAGCGCGTCCGTCACGCTCGTTTCCCCCGTCTCCGGGCCGGGCACGTATCCGGGATTCTCGTTCACGCCGGGAATCCCCGTCGCCGATCCAAGGCCGAAACCCTCAGCCATCTCCGTCAGCCGCTGCGGATCCTGGTTCCAAAGGGTTTCCCCGGCATGCCAAAAGCAGGGATTGCAGGATTGCACCAGACACTGTTCGAACGTGAGCTCGCCGTGCGGCTCCAATTCCCTCTCCACCGTCCAATCCGTCCGCAAAACTCCGTCGGCTCCAATATACGTTCCGGTGGCATCGTCGTAGACGGAGTTGGCGGTGAACAAGCCGGATTCCAAAGCCGCGGCCATGGTGATGATCTTGAACACCGAACCAAGCGGATACAACCCCCGCGCCGCCCGGTTGAGGAGCGGGCTGTCGGGATCCGCCAGGATTCCGCCCACGAGGTAGGAACCGTTCAGGCTGCCGGGGGTGAACAGGTTGCTGTCGAAGGCCTTGCTCGAAGCCATCGCCAGCACTTCGCCGGTGTCGCGGTCGAGGACCGCCACGGCGCCGTTGTAGGAGCCGAGCACGGTCCGTTCGATCTGCGCCTGCAGGTCCCGGTCGAGGGTGGTATTCACGTCCATCGCCGGCCGCAGGGGCGTCTCGGCCAGATTCTTCAAAAAGGTTCCGTCGGCGGCGGTCAGCCATAAAGTTGCGCCCGGCGTCCCGGCCAAGTCGTTCTCGGCTGTGAATTCCAATCCGGCGACTCCCACCGTCTCGCCGCCCGAATATCCGCGCGATTGATAGCCCTCGAGCGCCTGCTGGGGGATCTTGCCGGTGTATCCGACCACGTGGGAACCGACTCCGCCGCCGTAGTAGTAGCGGCGGGTCGCCGAGGCGGTCTGCACGCCGTCGAGCGCATCCAGCGCTTCGGGTCCGCCGGGGATGTCCACCGCGTCCGCCTCTCCGATCGGAACGTAGGAATCCGGCAAGGCCTCAGCGTACTTCATGCGGATCGTTTCGCGCGGCACCTTCATCACCGCTGAAAGGCGCGCCAGCACGGCGTCTTCGTCGGTGAGATCGCCCGGGATGATCCCGATCTCCACCACCTCGGCCTCCGCCGCCAGCGGAAGGCCCTCTCGGTCGTAGATGTTCCCGCGCGCGGGATACTCGCGGTGCAGCATCAGCCGGTTGCCGTTTTCCAACTCGGGCAAGATCGTTTGCCTATCCCAGGCCACCGTCCATGCCCCGTCCCGGCCGGCAAGCAGTAACCGCGTCCGCCGCGAAAGGTCGCCGAGCAGGACCGTGTGTAAAGTGATTTCGAAATCCACTCTGGCGTCGTTTGGGGTCATCTCCGCGTCGAGAATCGCGAATTCGAGGGATCCCAGCGTGGTTTGGAAAGCCGCGTCCTGATAGGCGGCGGCGAAGTCCTCGGCGGCCACGGCTTCCCGGCTGGTCGGGGAAAGAAGAGAATACATTCTCTTGTAATCCCGCGCCTGCCATCCCTCGAGAAAGGCCCTGGCCGCAGATTCGGGCGAGGGCATGACTGTCTGGACCGGGTCTATGGATCGGGGAGTGGACGGGCGGGAGGCGGGGACGGGCAGGTTCCACCGGGTGAGCAGCAGAAACGCCGCGGCGGCCGCGAGCGATCCCGCAACCGCCCAACCGATGCGGCGTCTTGCGGCATCGCGTTGATATCGGTTCTTCCATTCCGGATGCTGGTATTGCATGCTCCCCCGCCGGGATCGTCCCTACGGGTTGACGACTTCCTCGGGCGGCTCTTCGGTCGCTTCCGGCGTGTCGGTTCCGCGGAATCCGTATTCGGATTCCCACTCGTAATACGAAGCCGGCTGGCCCTTGAAGTAGAGCTCCATGATCCGCCGGGTCATCGGAGCCGCGTAGGTCGATCCTTCCCCGATGTTCTCGACGATGACCACCACGGCGATGTCCGGCTTGTTCGGATTGTCCCCGAAGGTATAGGCGGCGAACCAGGAGTGCGGCAGGTCGTATTCGGTCGTCTGGGCGGTTCCTGTTTTTCCCGCGATTTTGTAGATCTCCATACCGTAAAAACGGTGCCGCGCCGTGCCCTTGGCGTTGTTCACCACCCCGGTCATCGCCCGCTGGATGGAAGCCAGGTTTTCGGCCGAGACCGGTAGCGTTCCGCGGATTTCTGGTTTGAAGGAGAAGACCGCTTCGCCGATCGGCGGCTTGACGGTCAGCAGGATTTGCGGACGCAGAAGATTTCCTCCGTTGCCCACGGCGGCGACAAAATCCACCACCTGGAGGGGAGTTACCTGCATTGATCCCTGCCCGATCGCCTGGTTGAGGGCGTCTCCGCCGGTCCAGTCCGCGTCCTGGGTTTCCCGCTTCCAGGTGGGGTTGGGCACCAGCCCGGCTTCCTCCTCCACGCCCAGAATTCCGGTTTCCGATCCCAGGCCGAAGGCCATCGCCATGTTCGGGACCAGCCACGGCTCCTGATAGTACATCGCCAGCGCGACATGCCAGAAACACGTGTTGCAGGACCGCTCCAGGCATTGCTCGAGGGTGATCTTCCCCTGCGGCTTCATATCCTTCTCGAGCGTCCAATCGGTTCCGGTGAATCCTTCGAGCTCGCGGAAATACCCGTCGACGTCGTTGTAAACGTAGTCCGGGGTGAACATCCCGGACTGCAAGGCGGCGGCCAGGGTGATGATCTTAAACACCGATCCCAGCGGGTACAATCCGCGGGTCGCCCGATTGACCAGCGGATGGCGCTGGTCGTTGATGATCGCCTGGACCAACGCGCCGTTGTTGTACGTGCCGTTGAAGCTGCTGGGATCGAACAGGTTGCTGTCGTACCCCGGACTCGACATCATCGCCAGGATCTCGCCGGTGTTGCGGTTCATCACGATCGCCGCGCCGGTGTACGGGCCCATCAGGGTCTGTTCCATTTTCTGCTGCAGCTCGCGGTCGAGCGTGGTGTAGATCGCCATCGCCGCCTGGGGCTGGGCTTCCGCCATCAGGGCGAGGTTGGCGCCGGCGGCCGAGGTCACCCACAGTTGCCCGCCGGCTCTTCCCGCCAGATATTGCTCGCCCCAGGCTTCCAACCCGCTCACCCCGACCCGTTCGTCGCCGGCGTATCCGATCGACTGGTAGTAGGCCATATCCTCCGCCGAGGGCTGTTGGGTGTATCCGACCACATGCGAAGCGATCCCGCCGCCGTAGTAGTAGCGCATCATCGTGGTCGTCAGGTGGATGCCGGCGAGGTTGCGGAGGGTTCCGTAATATTGCTCGATATCCGCCTTGTTGGCGTCGCCGATCGGGTAATACCAATCCGGATGGTTGTAATCGAACATCTGGCGGACCATTTCGCGGGGCATGTGCAGGGCCAGCGCCACGTAGGCGACCACCTGGTCCTCGTCTTCGATCTCCCCCGGGACAATCCCGATTTCCACCGCCTCGGCCTCGGCCGCCAGAGCCAGCCCGTTTCGGTCGTAGATGTTGCCGCGCGCGGGATAGCTGCGGTGCAGAATCAGCCGGTTGCCGTTCTCCAGCTCCGGCAGGACCGTCTTTCCGTCCCAAGCCACTTTCCAGCCCCCGTCCTGGTTCTTCAACAGCATCCGGGTCTGGCGGGTGATGTCGCCCACCAGGATCGTGTGCAGGGTGACTTCGAATCCCACCGTCGCGTCGGTGGGAGTCAGTTCCACCGAAAGGATCCGGTAATCCAGCGACTGGAACGTGACGTTGAGATGGACATCCTCGTAGAACGCCTGGAACTCAGCCGGCGACATGGCGTCCCGGCTGAGGGCGGAAAGCAGGGAATACATCTTGCCATAATCCCGCGTCTGCCAGCCGTCGAGATAGGCGCGCGCCGCGGATTCAGGCGAGGGCGCCTGCGTGACCGCCAATCCCAGCGGCGATTGGGTGATGAGCGGCTCGACGGGGCCGCCGCCGTTCCTCGAAAACAAGGAGCGGATGAGGATCACGGCCAGGACAACCGCAACCACCAAGAGCGCAGGAAAGACCCACTTTTTCAAACCGTCACTCTCCTTGGGCGTTCATTCCGGACCGGCGCAAAACCGCATCCGTTCCCCGTTCGACAGGCTTCCGGAAGCGGCCGGGCCGGGGGATTCCCTGCTTCTTCCAACAGCCCATACACGAGGCACAGCGGCAGGCCGACGACGTTAGTGTAACATCCGTTGATGGATTCGACCGGCCGGAAGGAGGAATCCTGTATGGCGTACCCGCCGGCCTTGTCCAGCGCGTTTCCGCCGGACAGATACTCCGCGATCTCCGGGTCGGAATAATTCCGCATGCGCACCGCGGTGACCGCGGCCGCGGAGGCTTCCTCCCCGGAGGGAAGGCGCAACAGGCAAACGCCGGTGATCACCCGGTGCGCCCGGCCGCGCAACCGCAGCAGGTATTCCTCCGCCTGCCGGCGGTCGCACGGTTTCCCCAGTACGGTTTTCCCGTCGGCCACAACAGTATCCGCCGCCAGGATCCATTCCTCGAGCCCGGAAAGCACAAGGGATGCCGCGCGGGCTTTCTTGCAAGCCAACCGAACCGCCGCCTCCTGCGGATCCTCGCCCGGTCGGATTTCCTCGTCGATGGAGACCGGCAGCGCGATGCAACCGATGCCGGATTGCCGCAGAAGCTCCCGCCGTCGAGGGGATTCGGATGCGAGAACCAGGTTCATTATCCTCCATCGTCGAGCATTTCTCAGGCGGAAATTCCATTGTTCGACCGTATTGTATCAAAGGCGATTATTCGGGCTGAGAGAATGGTTTATTGAATAACCGCACCGGACTCCACCCTTGGAACAAATCCGGCTGGAAAAGGCGCAAAATATGGACAGAGATCTCCGAAAAAGCCGGGAAAGCCCACCGCCCGTGAAGCCTGTGGGCCACTATTATAAAAGTTCGGCGGTTTCTGATTGGATTTTCCGGCGAGTCCGGGCAGGGTATACAAGCCCGGGGTTTCCACCCCGAGCCGAAACAGTTGTAACTGATAAGCCAGTGATCGTCTTGCCGACGCCCGCCCTCGGCGTGTTCTTCGCCGGGGGTGATTTTAGCCCGCATCCATTGGATTATCACAAATTACTGGATCCCGGCTTCGAACCCCGCTTTCCCCGCTTCGCGAGGGCGGGCGCCGGGAGGTTAAAAAAAATCAAACGCCGGTAGTTCTTTTTTGAGATTTTTACACGGAAATAACAGTCTGAGCAGGTACATACAGTTTTTTACCCTCAGGCAGATTGAACCGATCGGATTCCCGCGCACCGCTGGTTGGAACGAATTCCTTTTCCCTCCCGATCCACGCTTTGGCCCTCCCAACCGCGGCATCCTTCGACGGCAATCTTTCGCAGTTCCGCGGATCGCAATCTGCGGCGGACGGGGAATCCTGCCCGGAGGGCGCCGGCCTGGCCGGCAAGGTACAATAGACCAAAGATGATTCCCGCGGAAGATTGCCCCCTCGATCCTTTCCGTCGGCCGACTCTCTCTTGGCTTTCCATTTTCTTCGACGTCGGACACATCCTGTTGTCGGTCGGCGCCGCCCTGCTCGTCTCGGCCGCCGTCCCGGCGGCCTCCCCGGCACTTGCCGCCGGAAGTCTGCTCCTGACCGCCCTTTTCCTCCTGCCGATTAAGCACCGGATGATGAAACGGGTTGGTTTTCCGCGGGAGAACGATTTCCGCGGGGACTCGCTCGAGTTCGCGAAAACCTATTCTCCATTCTCCCTCCCATCCGACGCTTCATCCGCGAGGGAAGCGGATTGGGAAAGCGCGGGGCCGACAGAGAGACGGGAGGCGCTCCTGCGCTTCATGCAGATGCTGCACTCGGCCTCCGATCTGGACATACTCTTGGAATTAACCGCATCCCAGATCCTGCACTGCGTCCCGGCCGTTTCCTTTCGAATCGCGCTGGCGGATGAAGATCCGTCCTTCTTGGCATATGCGTTTTCACTTGACCACGAGGTCCGTCGCGGCGAGCGGGAGAACAGGCTGTTCACCGCGGATGAGGATTTATGCGGAACGGTCGTGCGCAGCGGGGTTCCGCTGGTCACCGGCGAGTATGCCGAAACCTGCCGGATCCGAAACCTACCCGCCCGCGAATCCGCATCCGCCTGGGCCGGTTACCCTCTGTCGTCCGGTCCGTCGGTCATCGGGGCGATGCTCCTCCTCCGCGACACTCCCTTTACGGAAGGGGAACAATCGCTGCTGGAATCGATCGCCGCGGCCGTCGGTCCGGCAGCCGCCAAAGCCCGTTTGGTCCGGGAATCGAACCGCCGGACGGCGCTGGTCTCTGGTTTGGTCCGGGCGTCGCGTCTGATCCTCGGCGCCGCGGGGAGAAAGGATCTGCCTGAGACAATTCTCTCCGCGGCCCGCGATCTTCTGCCTTGCCACTCTGCTATTCTGCTGCTTCCCGAATCCTCCGAATCCTGGAAAGCGGCCGGCCGAACCGGTGAAGCAGGTTGGCGGGCCGACCTCCCGGCGGTCGGAATGGACCACCCCTTTGTTCGGCCCATCGCCGGCGACCGGCCGGCCTTCCTCGACCGCCTACCGGCCGACGACCCGTTTTGTTCCGCGGCCGACGGCGGCGGCGCGGAATTTCACTCCGCCGTCTCCTTGGCCTTGCGATATCGGGAAAAAACATGCGGGCGGGTGGTTTTTTGGAATCCCTTGCGGGCCGCCCCTCCCCGGGAGCACGATGCGATGCTGTTGAACGCGTTTGCGGCGATCTGCGTTGCGGCGCTGGAAAAAGACCGTCCGCAGGCGCCGCCGGGATCCGCCGAGAGTGCGCTGTCGGAAGAGCTGACTTCCCTGCAACGCCTTGATCAGGCGCTGAACAGCGCGTCGGATCCTTCCGAAGCGATGGCCGTTGTCTTGGACTGGGGGATCCGGTATGCGGAGGCGGCCTGCGGCTTGGCGGCGATTTGCACCGAGGACGCCTTTGAGGTTTCGGCCGCATTCGGCTATCCGCCGGAGACCGGCCTGGCGAAAGGAATTCGACTGCCCCGCGATTCGGAAGGGTTTGAAGAAGCCGTCCGCACCGGTCAGTCTTTTCGTATGCAATCGCAGGGAACCCAGGGGCGCGGCCTGTTGCCCTGCGGCCGAGTCTCACTGTTCCTGCCGATCCGGCGCGGCGTGCGGATTCTCGGCGTCTTGCTGCTGGAATCCGAATCCGAAGCCGCCTTTCCGCCGGCGCAAGCCGAGTTCCTGGAACGGCTGGCCTCGCATGCGGCCATCGCCATCTCCAACGCCCAACTCTATGCCGAGGTGCGCAACGCCAACCAGGCCAAGAGCGAATTCATCTCCTTTGTCGCCCACGAATTGAAAACGCCGATGACTTCGATCCGCGGATACACCGATTTGGTGGCCCAGGGCGCGGTCGGCCCGGTCAGCCAACCGCAGGCGAATTTCCTCGCCACAATCCGCCTCAACGTGGACCGGATGGCCGCGCTGGTTTCCGATTTGAACGACGTCTCGCGGATAGAATCCGGCAGGCTGAAATTGGAATTCAGCGCCGTCGCCCTATCGCCGGCCGTCGACGAGGTGGTCGAGGCATTGCGCTCCCAAATGGAAGGCAAGGAGCAGAAACTCACCCTGGAGATTCCCGCCGACCTGCCGCCGGCCTGGGTCGACCGCGGCCGATTGATCCAAATCCTCACCAACCTGGTCAGCAACGCCTACAAATACACACCGCGCGGCGGAGTCTTGCGGATTGCCGCTGAACGCACCTCCAATCGATGGGATCCGTCCGGCCCTCCCGAGGTCGTCCATTTCCTGATCCAGGACAGCGGGCTGGGGATTTCGCTTCAGGAGCAAAAAAGTATCTTCCAAAAATTCTTCCGATCGGAAGAAAGGGTCGTCCGCGACCTGCCGGGCACCGGCTTGGGATTGCACATCACCCGCAATTTGGTGGAAATGCACGGCGGAAAGATCTGGTTTGAAAGCGAATTGCACAAAGGATCGACGTTCCATTTCACCGTGCCGGCCGCCTCGTTGTAGCCCGATCCCGCGTAGCCGGGACGGAGCACCGCCTATGCTACAATTTGGAAAATGGAAGATATCACCTTAGAAATTATTATTCTCCTGCTGCTGATTCTGCTCAATGGCCTGTTCTCCATGTCGGAATTTGCCGTTGTCTCCGCGCGAAAATCCAGATTGCAGCCCTTGGCCGAGAACGGGAACGAAAACGCGCGCACCGCTTTGGAACTTGCCAAGCATCCCGACCGGTTTTTGGCGACGATTCAGATCGGCATCACTCTTGTCGGAACCCTGGCGGGGGCGATCGGCGGCGCCACGATCGCCCGCCAAGTCGCCGCCTGGATGGCCGGTCTGCCCCTGCTCTCCCCATACGCCGAGGCGATCTCCGTCACGCTGGTGGTTTTGGCGATCACTTTTCTGACCCTAGTGCTGGGCGAGTTGGTCCCCAAACAGCTCGCGCTGCATTCGTCCGAGCGCCTGGCCATGGCGGTGGCCGAGCCGATGCGGAAGATATCCCGCGTCGCCTCGCCCCTGGTGCGCGTCCTGGCCGGCTCGTCCAATTTCATCGTCCGCATGCTGGGCATCCGCCCCAGCAAGGAGCCGCCCGTCACCGAGGACGAAATCCGCGTGCTGATCGAACAGGGAACGCAAGCGGGTGTATTCGAGGAAGCCGAGCAGGAGATGGTCGAGGGCGTGTTCCGCCTGGGCGGACAGCGCGTGGGATCCCTTATGACGCCGCGTCCCGACGTGGATTGGATCGACTTGGACGAATCCCCCGGAGTGATTCACGACCAGATCCTTAACAGCCACCGCTCGCGATTCCCCGTGGCGCAGGGCGACCTGGACGGCGTACTCGGGATTCTGCGCGTAAAAGACCTTCTGGTGCGGAATTTTTCCTGCGATCCGCAGGACATCCGAAAGCTGCTGCGTCCGCCCCTGTTCATTCCGGAAAATGCGGAGGCGCTGCAAGCCCTTGAGGAATTCAAGGAAAACCGGGAACGGTTTGCGGTCGTCACCGACGAATTCGGCGGCGTTGCCGGGGTGATTTCCAGCACCGACATTCTGGAAGCGATCGTCGGAGATCTTCCCCTCAAGGGCGAGGCGGTCGAACCGGAAGTCCTCCACCGCGAGGATGGTTCCTGGCTTCTGGGCGGAGCGCTCAGCATCGGGGAGATGGAAGATCATCTGGAATTGGAACGGCTCCTGGACGAAGAGGAGGTGACCTTCCAAACCCTCGGCGGATTCATGATGGCCCGACTGGGCGAAGTTCCACGGGCGGGGGACAGGTTCGATTGGGGGGGATACCGATTTGAAGTCCTGGACATGGACGGCCGGCGGGTGGATAAGGTGCTGGTCACACCGCTTCCGCCGGATTCGAAAGAACCCCGAGTCGCTTAACCGCTTATCCCGTCGTGGACACCCCGGCCCCAAGCGTCGCCAAGGAGCGGGCCGAGGATGCTTGGAAGCCGGAAAGAGGATCATCCTCTCCCTGCGGCTTTTCGGCAAGCGGCCGTGGAGAAAGCAAACGCGCCGCCCGTAGGCGGCGCGTTTGCTTTCCGAAATTCCCTCCCTCGGGATTCGGCTTACGCTATTGCCCCATTATTAACCTTCGGCAAGTCTTTCTCCGCCTCGGCGACCGCCTCGGCCGGGTATTCAAAATCCTCCAATCCGCCGTGATTGAAGACGTCATAGGCGCCGAGGTCGAGGAAACCATGGCCGGAGAAGTTGAATGCAATAACCTTCTTCTGGCCTTTCTGCTTGGCTTCCAGGGCTTCGTCGATGGTCACGCGGATGGCGTGCGCGGTTTCCGGAGCCGGGAGCATGCCCTCCGTTTCCAGGAACAGTTTGGCCGCTTCAAAGACGGGAACCTGCTTGACCGCCACGGCTTCGATGTATTTGTTGGCGTGCAGGCCGGAAACCAGCGGCGCCATGCCGTGGTAGCGCAGGCCTCCCGCGTGAATCGCGGGCGGAATGAATCCGTGGCCGAGCGTTTCCATCTTCACCACCGGCGCCATTTTGGCGGTATCGCCGTAATCGTAGGCGTACAGCCCTTTGGTCATCGTCGGGCAGGCCAGCGGCTCCACGGCGATCACGCGCGTCTTTTTACCCTTGGTGAGGTTCTCGCGCAGGAAGGGGAAGGAGAACCCGGCAAAGTTACTCCCGCCGCCGACGCATCCGATCACCACATCCGGATACTCGCCGGCCAGTTCCATCTGTTTCAGGGCTTCTTCGCCGACCACGGTCTGGTGCATCAGAACGTGGTTGAGCACGGAGCCGAGGGAATACTTCTTCGCCCCGTTGGATTTGGCGGCCACTTCCACCGCCTCGGAAATGGCGACGCCCAGCGATCCCCCGCTCTGCGGATCCTTGGCCAGCAACGCGCGGCCGAAATCGGTGAGGTCCGTCGGGCTGGCAAAAACTCTGGCTCCGAAGTTCTCCATTAATACCCGGCGGTAAGGTTTTTGCTGGTAGGAGACCTTGACCATGTACACTTCCAAATCGATGTCGAAGAAGTGGCAGGCCATCGCCAGCGCCGAACCCCACTGGCCGGCGCCGGTTTCGGTCGTGAGCGCCTTGGTCCCGGCTTCCTTGTTGAAGAACGCCTGCGCCACGGCGGTGTTCGGCTTGTGCGATCCCACCGGGCTGGCGCCTTCGTATTTGAAGTAGATGTGCGCCGGCGTATCGAGCGCAAGCTCCAGCCTCCGAGCGCGGATCAACGGCGTCGGTCGCCAGAGTTCATAAATGTAGCGGACGGGTTCCGGAATTTCGATGTACCGCTCGGGGCTGACCTCCTGCATGATCAGACTCATCGGGAAAAGCACCGAGAGGAAATCCGGCGTGATCGGTTCCAGTGTGACGGGGTGAAGCGGGGGCGGGATTTTAAAGGGCAGATCGGCTTGGATGTTATACCAAGCTTTCGGGACGTCTTTTTCCCCCAACAGGAATTTGGTTGTTTCCATGCGTCTCCTCCTGGAGCAAAAATGGGTCGATCGGCGGATGATGGTTTCCGTTCGGCGCAACGGAGGAATCCCATCCGTCCGCCGGAAATTAAAAACGCCCGTCTCCTTCTTGGGACGGGCGTTTCGCTCGCGGTGCCACCCAAGTTCGGCCGGTGTCGGAAACGCAAAACCCTGCGTGAATGTGCAGGGTTTGGTTTGCCAGCCTCACTCGTCGGGGTTACCGGTTTCCCGGCGCCCCCCCCGCCCGGTAACGGGGGCGGATCCGGCTCAGGCTATGGCGGGATCTTGCGCCTGCTTTCGCCCTGCAACTCCGAGGTCCATTCCGCGTTCGCGCCGCCGCCGGTCTTCCACCTTTACGCCGGCTCTCTGAGGAGCGCTCGCCGCGTACTCGTCCTCATCCACGTTTTTTCGATTTTCGAATGGAGGCAGAGTATATCCCAATGGACGGCGATGTCAAGCCGCAATTCCCTTTACCGCTGTCAGCGGCGGAAAAACGCACCGGATTTGTAGAATCCCAAAATTTTACGGAGGGCGTTAATATGGATCTTTAAAAAGTCACCTGCCGGGAAAAAACACCTCTTATTCTTACCAAAGCCGGCCGCTCCCCGCATGACACTCAAAAGTTTTTACGACGTGTTTGAGGTCTTTGCGCCTTTCTGTAGACAAATAAAGCCAAGTTCTGGCTTCTTTCTCAATGATATAGACTCCGTTCCAATATTAAAGAGAAACCTAATATCTACGTATATCCATTAATTCCACCTTATTTCTGGCGATTGACAGCAATAGAACAAATGTGCTATTATCCCCGAACCTCAGCATCTCCTTCCTAAAAAACGAGGAACCCATGGAAAGGATTATTGAACAATTCCCCCAGAGTGCACTTCGTGATTCTGCCGTCGTTTCCTATTCGGCATTAACCCGGCGTGAACGTGAAGTTCTTACCCTTATCGCCGCCGGACAGACAAACCGGGAAATGGCGGAAAGCTTGGTGGTCTCTCCCGAAACGGTAAAAACTCACGTCCGTCATGTATTAAGCAAGTTTGGGGTATCCCGAAAAGCCGAGATCTACGCGCTGATCGATCGGGAACAATGACAATAATCTACCGCGCGGCAGGCTGCCTCCGGCGGATCATGGTTTGACCGCTTCAACATAGGTATAGCTTCCAGCCGTCTGGGATCCGGGCTGTTGGCAGGTTTTTACGAACGTGTCCCATGTGTACGTCTCCTTGGATCCGCTGTAGGGATTGAACACCTCCACAAAGATATCCCCGCCGCCGTCTTGGAACACGTCCGTCACCGTCACCCAGTGCGCGGCTCGGCCCGGGGTCTGCGGTGCGGCGCCGGGCACCAGCTGCCCATAGGTGGGATTGGGGCCGAAGGAATTCGCCGACGGAAGGAAAATTTCCCGCCGGGTATCCAATTCGGTCAGGACCACCACGGAATGGCCGGATTGGATCTTTGCCGCCAGCACATCCGGCGGAGGCAATCCGCCGTTTGAGATCTGGGCCTCGTATCCGCATTCCTCGAATAAACGCTTGAGATCATAGGCGCTGGTCGTATGATGGGTGTTCTGCAGAACCTGGGTGCCGTGATACTCCGTCTTGGTCCCGTCGCTGTTCCAATACCCGAGACCCCGAAGTTGCGCAAACCGCGAGAGGCCCCCTTCCAAATCCGTTTCCCCGACAGCGAAGAGGACGGACAGCTCGCCGCACAGGTTGGTGTGCGGAATGTCCGGAAAGCGTCCGCCGCCAATTCCGTCGATATCCATGTTGCCGAGGATCAGGTTTTGCCATGGATCTCCGGGCAGATACCACGCAGGATCCCGTCCATCGGGTCCGAACGGCGGCGGCAACGGGGGATCGGCGACCTGCTGGCCGTCCGTGAAGGATCCTTCCCGGTTCGGAATGAGCGATAAATCGACGGCAGCGCTGTTCTTCGATTTCGGAATGTACACGAACTGACCGCCGCCCAAGTCCGCCACATAATATCCTTTTCCCGTTCGGGGATCCGTCCATTCGCCGACGACATTCGTCACCAGACGGCCGGTGTGATAGGTGGCGACTTGTCGCAATCCCTGCACTCCCTGCACATATACCGGCACCCAATCCGAAAGCCAAACCCGCGTCTGGGGGAGGTAATACGGAGTGAACCCTTCCGGATCCGGATACAAGAGAACGGGGAAGTACGTCTGCCGGAACCATCCTTCCCCTTGCGCGGCGATCAGCGCGGCGATGGTTTCCTCGTCGATCGATTTAAACGCATTGGCCAGCGCCGCGAGCATCTCGGCATGCGTTTCCAGCCGAAGGCTTAGGGAGAGAATCCACTGCTGCGCTTCGAGGGCGTCTTTGCGTGCCGACGCCGCGAGGTCCGGACAGGCGCTTCCGACGCCTTGAATCCTCGACAGGAGGCTGTCGGCATCGCGGCGGAAACGTTCGCCGATGGCATGAATCGCATCGGCGTTCTTGAACAACAGGTCGGTATCCATTCGAATTCTGGTCATCGGCATCCCCCCCGGGCGCGAAGCAATTGTGCGCCGGATGAATTATAATCCATACCGAAAGGGGGCGACATAATGCCCGTCTACAAAAGCCCGAGAATCATCCGGAGAATCATCCGCGTGCACCCTCCCGAGGCGGACGCCGTCGCCCGCGTGTTCGGAGAATCCCGCAGCGCCGCGGAAAACGATCAGGCCGCGTTGCGGGAAATATCCAGGTCCCTGGATTCGGAATGGGAGGGAAAACAAAAGGAAAAATTTTTGGAGGATCTGCGCCAGACGGCCGGTCGACTTGCCAACATTCTTCTTCCCGGCCTCCGTTCCCTGGAAAAGAAATACCGGGAGTTCACGGTGGAAAAAACCATCGAGGAATCCGTGGAGGGTTGATCCTCCGCCTTCCTCAATCCCCCATGATGGAGTCGTAAAAGGCGAGGATATCCCGCTTGCGGTCCCCCTCGAGGAAGGCGATGGCGGAACGGGGGTGGATGTTCCTTTGCCCGGTGATCAGCAGGGGAATGTCGTACCCCCACGTGATTTCACTCCGCAGCGGCAGGAAGTGCTCCTGAATGCACCGTAGAATCGGCCGCAGGTGGAATTTCGGATTCTTCAGAAAGCCGAGCAGGAGTTCCGTCGCGCAGTTGCCCGCGCCGCGCCCCAATCCCGCCACGGTCGAATCCAAGTAACTCGCCCCGAGGATCAACGCCTCGATGGTATTGGCGTAGGCCAACTGCTGGTTGTTGTGGGCGTGGACGCCGACCTTCTTCCCGGAAGCCTCGGCGAACTTCATGAACGTGCGGGTTAGCGCCTGGATTTCCTCCGAATACAGCGCTCCGAAGCTGTCGACGATGTACAGGACATCCACCTCGGATTCAGACAGGATTTCCAGCGCCTCTTCCAATTCGCGGTCGTGGACGATCGAAACCGACATCAGGTTCAGCGTGGTCTCGTAGCCTTTGTCGTGCGCGGCTTTGATCATATCCAGCGCGGTCGGGATCTGATGGATGTAGGCCGCCACGCGGATCATATCCAGGACGCTTTTTTCCTTCGGCAGGAAATCCTCATGGTAGTTGGTGCGTTCGGCGTCGGCCATGGCCGAAAGCTTGATCGCGGTTTTATTTTCGCCGACGATCCGGCGGATATCCTCTTCCTGGCAATGCTTCCAGCAGCCGTATTCCGAGGGCGAATAAATTTTCTGGTCCCCCTTGTATCCGATTTCCATGTAATCCACGCCGGCTTCCGCCAGCGCCTGATACACCGCTCGGACAAAATCATCCGTGAATTGGGAGTTGTTGACCAATCCCCCGTCGCGGATTGTGCAATCCAACACATTAATGTCCGGCCGATAGGTCAGCCAGGTTCCCCGCTTCCCCGCCGTCCCGGATGAGCATTTTTCTTTCATACCCCGCCTTTTTGTGATCCGGAAAACCGTCGGCGGAATTATACCCCTCCCAGCCCTATCCAAATCGAAGCGCGGACATTTCCCGAACGGGGAACACTTCGTTGCGTGATCTGGAAAAAGCCAGGGAGGGGTTAAGCAACGTTTAGGAGGGTTCTTCGCCGAGGGAAGACTCCGCTTCCGGCTCCGATCCAGCCGCCGGTTCTACCTCCACCGGCGCCGCCGGAGACCAGCGGCTGTTTTCATACACTCTCAGAAGCAATTCGACGGCGAGAAAAGCGCCGAAAAAAGCCCAGCCCAGGAACGGCGTGAACATCCGCCCCGCCTGCAGCCAGATCAGAAACACTCCCAGCGATGCGGCTTCGATCGCCTCGCGCACGAGGACGCCTTCGGAAGGAAACCGTTCGGCGGTGAACCGCCGGTTAAGGTACCAAACGACGGGAAGCGCGGTTCCCGTAAAAGCCAGAAACAGGGAAAAGAAAAACAGCCAGCGCGGACCGAGGAACGGCTGGGTTAGGAATACCACCGCCGCCACTCCGCCCCAACCCAGAAGGGCGAAGACTCCCCCCATAAGGAACAACCCGGCGGGGAACGGCGGCGGTTGTAATGTTGTAGAAGGCTGTTTCGAGGGCATAGGCCGTTATTATAGCCGCGACTCCCCGCCGCCGCGAACGGAATCCGCCGCGGGATGCCGCCGTCACATCCATCCATTCTTCCGCAGCAGGAGGATCATCAGAATCGGCAGGGCGAGCATCACCGCCAGCGTAATCAGAAATCCAAGAGGCGAGATGATGCTTCCCAGCTGGGGTCCGGCGGGGAGGAAGAAGTTCATGCCGAAAAACCCCGCCACGAACGACATCGGCATGAAGAGGGTGGTGATCACGGTAAGGGTCTTCATGATGTCGTTCATCCGGTTGTTGATCACCGAGAGGTACGTGTCGAGCGCGCCGCCGACCAGGTCGCGCATGCTCTCGTTGATGTCGTGCAGCCGGACCAGGTGGTCGTACACGTCGCGGAAGAAAATGCGGTCCTTGGCGTCGATCACCGGGTAGTCGTCCCGCGCCAATTTGTTGAGCACTTCCCGTTGGGGGGCGATGATCCGCCGAAGCTGCAGCAGGGCGCGTTTAAGCTTGAACAGCTCGGCGAGATTGGCGGGAGTGGGATGGTCGAAAATTTCGTTCTCCTGGGCTTCGATGGCCTCGTCGATCTCCTCGACCGCCGGCATATAGGCCGCCACCATATCGTCCACAAGCCGGTAGAGAATGTGGTCGGTCCCCCGGCTGAGGTAGCGTTCGTCCCGCCGGCAGCAATCCCAGACGTGATGGATTGCGGCAACCGGCTGATCGTGGTGCGTGACGATGTAATTCCGCCCCAGGAACACGTCCACTTCGTCGGTCTCCAGCTTCCCGTCGTGGTTTCGCCCGAAAGCGATGGCGTGCAGCACGAGGTACAAGTACGAATCCCAGTCTTCCACCTTCGGTGCATGGGATTCCCGCAGCGCGTCGTCCACCGCCAAGGGATGGAATCGGAAGGCTTGGAGCAGGATCGGTTCATCTTCCTGCGCCGGGGTGTTCTCGAAATCCACCCACAACACTCCGTCCGGCGTGTTTAGCGCGGAGGGGAAATCCTCCGGCTTCAGATCCCACCGCAGTTCCCCCTCCGGCGTGCGATACAACGTCCGGATCATGTTCCCTCCTTGCCCGTAATCTCGCTGTCCGCTCCCCGCCGCCGGCCGTCGGCCCCGTATCCGGCGATGACGGCGCAAATCAGGAAGACCACGGTGAGCGCCGGGGCGTCGAAGGTAAGGTGTGAAATGTCCGCCG
This sequence comes from Anaerolineales bacterium, assembly GCA_016928575.1. Lineage (NCBI taxonomy): Bacteria > Bacillati > Chloroflexota > Anaerolineae > Anaerolineales > Anaerolineales bacterium. The sequence continues at coordinate 158,604 of JAFGKK010000015.1, read as the reverse complement.
GATACGGGGCCGCGAGCCAAGGCGCATTTGCCCCGGCCGCGAGCAGCCAACTGAACAGGGAACAGGCCGCCGCCGCGCCGATGCCCGCCCGCAATCCGAAGCCGCGGGCCGCCAACACGATCGGGATCAGGAATGCGGAAGCCATCGAGGAGTGCAAACCGTAAGCATACAAATCCGCGGCTACGAGGAGGAAAAGCAAGCCGCAAAGAAGGACCAGCGCCACACGGCCCTTTCCGCGCAGCGACATCCCGGCCAACCCGGCCAGGATCAGCGCCAAAACCACGGCGGCTGCGACGGTGGCCGCCTCCAGGTCGCCCGAGACCATCCAGGTGAGGATCAGCGCCGCGGCCCCGGCGGCGATCGCCGCGCAGGTGAGGAGGACGAGGAACGTGATCCGCCGGGCCGCCGGTTCTCCGGGGAGTGAAAAGAAAACCTTGAAGTTCGTTTTTCCCTCATCCATCCGGACCATGGGCGTTCATTTGCCGGCGCTGACGGAATTCGTCGCTTGAAAGCAACCGCTTGCGCGCTCCCTGTGAATTGCCGCGATCGGCGGCCGCGGTCGCATTCTTGTGCCGGGAAGCAATCTCGGTGTTCGCTTTTTCGCTCACGCCGCGGAAATGAACCATCGGCTGGGTTTCGCCTTTTCGTCCACCGGCAGCACATCGACGAGATCGTACTCGCGAGACCCCAACCCGAGCGCTTCACCGTATTCGGTCACTTTATAGGGGTCCTTCATCGGTCCATGCATGCGGGTAAACGGATGCCCCTCCGGCCACAGGTACGGCTTCAGCGAGGCGGTCATGTTTTCATCGATGAGCTTCAGCTTGGCGACGGTATCCAGCACCGCCCGGTCGACCGCGACGATGTCGTCCGAACCGAAGATGCCCGCGTCTGGAAGGATCGACATGCCCGTGAAGCCGAAGCAGTCGCACACCGGGGTCATCTGGGTCGCCAGGCTGATGTGAACCGCCTTGCCCGGGGCGAAGGTCGAGAGGGTGATCGCGGTGCTGATCGCGCAGGCCTCCTGGAAAGCCCAAAAAGTCGCCGGAGCGATCTTCAGCGATCCTTCCGGAGCGACCTTAAGGCAGCGGCCGCATTGGTTGCACGGCTCGGTGTGCAAGTGCAGCTCGCGCGGATCGTTCCGGTCCGGGACCAGCGCGCCCATCGGGCAGGAATCGATGATTTTTTGGCGGGTTGCCTCGTCCGGGCATTTCTCGGCGAACCAGTATTTTTCGAAATGAACCGTGTCATGCATCGCCCGGCGCGTCTCGCCGACCATGCATCCGAGGGCGATGTTCTTGAAGGCGCCGCCGAACCCGCAGGAAGGGTGGCCCTTGATGTGGGCGAAATTAATCAGAAAGGTCGCGTCCTGGATCAGGCCCGCCACCTTCCACTCCTTAAGATTCTTAAACTCCCGGGTGTGGGTGTAAAAATACTTTTCGTCAGGCCCGGCCGTCGGATACACCGGACATCCGATCGTCTCGGAGGAATATCCTCTTTCTTCCGCGCCCTCCGCATCCCAGTTGACGTCGGCGACGAACGGCTTGCCGCCGCCCTCCTTGACCGCCTGCACCACTTTGCGGACGAAAACCGGATGGATGGTCGAGGTGATGATGTGATTGCCGGTGTGCATTTTTATCGCCACGGTCTCGCCCTTCACCCGCTCGCGGACCTTAAGCTTTTCGAGAATCACATCGAGTTTGGCGGGAAGGGTTTCTTCCCGTCCGATCACGGACTGACGCGGGGAACCCCAATATACTTTGCTGGCCATCGGTTGTCTCCTTTCTGTTCATCGAACAGGCGGGCGCGGCGGCGGCCTAAGCGCCGGGCGGATCATCCGAATTCCGCAGCGCCGACTCGAGTGCGGGAAAATCCACGCGGGCGGTGAGGTCCAAGCCGAGCGGCGTAACCGAGACAATCCGCCGATTGTGCAGGGCATACACGTCGGTATCCGCCGCCTCGATTTGCGGGTTGAAGTGAATCCGGTAGGGGATATCGGCCGCCTCGGAAAACGATTTTCGCTTTGGGCGCATCGGCTGATAGTACCGCGCGCGCGAAAGGCGGGTGAGGGCCCACGGCGTTTCGGGAGTGGCGCGGATCGGGACGTCGATCTTCAATACCAGGGCTTCTTCCCGGAGGCCGGCGGCGATCAGCTTGCGCGCAAACAAAGCCGCGAAATACCCCGTTGCGGAAAAATCCGCGTCCCGGTCGTCGTCCATGGCCAATCCGGAGGGAGTGGCTTGGGAGATCGCGATCGCCGGCAGGCCGGCCGCCGCCGCTTCGAGCGCCGCGCCCACCGTGCCGGACATGGTGACACCATAACCGACATTTTCCCCGAGGTTGATGCCCGAGACGACGAGCGCCGGGGGCGTCGGCAGGATCTCCAACAAGCCGAACAACACCGTCTGCGCCGGAGACCCGTCGACGGCGAACGCTTTGCGGACCGCGCCGCCGAAGGTTTTCTCAACGGTGACGATCCGTCCGGAGGTGTGGCGGGGCAAACTTCGGCCGGCCCCCGACCACTGCCGGTTTGGCGCGGCGACCGTCACTTCGCCGACGGCGGACAGCGCCTCGGCCGCGATCCACAAGCCGCGCGCGTCGATGCCGTCGTCGTTGGTCAGAAGAATGGAGGGGCGGGTCACGGCGCCTTCCGCACGATGAGCCTCAAGCCTTCGACCCGAACCACCTGAACACGCGTTCCCGCGTCCAAGTGGGCGCCGTCTTCAGTTTCGGCGGTCCACATTTCACCCTCGGATTGCACCATCCCCCTCGGCGCGAGCGCCGTGCGCACGTCGCCGAATTTCCCGGCCAGGGCTTCCCGGCCCATTGAAATCGGCAGCTTTCTGGCGCGGAGGGCCAGCCCGATGACGAGCGAAAAAACCAGGGCCAGGGCGATCCCCGTGCCAACGATCAACGGAACGGAGGCGCGCTGGAATTCCGGCGTGGCCGGCGAGTTGAAGAGGATCAGCGCACCGGCAATGAAGGATCCCGTCCCCGCCGCCGTTAACGCGCCCTGGGTGGGGGTCTGGAATTCCATAAAGAAAAGCACGAAGGCCAGGACGATGAAAACCAATCCAAGCCAATTCACGGAAAGAAGCCCCATTCCGTAGAAAGCCAGCGCCAGGCAGACCGCACCGATGAATCCCGCCACCCAACCTCCGGGTTGGGAAAACTCGATCAGGATCGCCTGCACGCCGACGGCCAGCAGAAGGAAGACGATGTTGGGATTGGTGATCAGCCCGAGCAGAATCTCAATTACGGTCAAATCCAAATCCACCACCGTCGCCCAGGCGGTTCGCAGGACAACCTCGCCTTGGGCCAGGCGGACGGTCCTGCCGTCCAACTGTCGCAAAAGATCCTCCCGCGAATCCGCGAGGATATCGATCAGCCCGGTATCCAGCGCCTCGCGCGAGGAGACCGCCTTGGCGGATTCGATCGTGCTTTCGGCCAAGGCGACGGCCTCCGCCGGGCGGGATTCCGTCAGCGAGCGGATTAGGGCGCGAAGGATCTCCTTCTCCTTGGTTTCCAGCGTGGTGTTAAGGTCTTCGCCTTGTGATCCCACCGGACTGGCGGCGCCGATGGCCGTCTCGGGCGCCATCGCCGCCACATGGCCGGCCAGGGTGATCAGCGTTCCGGCGCTTCCGGCGATCGCTCCGCGCGGAGCGACGTATACCACCACCGGGATCCGGCTCCCGCGCAGGGCGGTGACGATCCGTTCCATCAAACTAATCTGTCCGCCCGGCGTGTTTAGCTCCAAGACGATCAGGCAATAATTCTCCGTGTCCGCCAATTTGACGCCGCGTTCGACGTATTCGGTCATGACGGTGGAAACCGCGCCCTCGGCCTTCAACCACAAGACGCGCGTCTGCCCTTCGGCCCGGACCTGAGTCCGGAAACCGCAAAACAACAAAACCGCGAAGGCGAAGGCGATTTTCTTCATAGCGGATTGATTTGGAATTATAATCCCCTTGGCCCGGAATTTTCAGCAACCCGCGGCGCTTCGGAGCTCCGGCCCCCCGCGGGGGAAGGAAAAACCGCCCGTCCGGTTCCCACAGCCGGAAAAGGAGGGCTCTTGCCCAAATCCCCGTACGACGTGATCGTCATCGGCGCCGGGCCGGCCGGATATGTCTGTGCGATCCGCGCCTCCCAACTGGGCCTGAAAACCGCGGTCGTGGAACGGGAATTTCTGGGCGGGGTTTGTTTAAACGTCGGTTGCATCCCCTCCAAAGCCCTGCTCCGCAACGCCGAGGTCATCCGCACGGTCCGCGGCGGCGGAAAGGAATTCGGATTTGAAACCGGTGATGTCACGGTGGATTATTCCGCCGCCGTCCGCCGTTCGCGCCGGATCTCCGGACGGATGGTTAAAGGTGTCGAATTCCTGCTCAAGAAAAACGCCGTCGACGTGATCCGCGGCGCGGCCCGCATCACCGGGCCCGGCGCGGTGACGGTCGCCGAAGCGGACGGAGATACGCCGTTTTCTCTCACCGCGAAGCACATCGTCGTCGCCACCGGCGCTCAGCCCGCCTCCCCGCCCGGGATCCGTCCGGACGGAATCCGCATCCTCACCTACCGCGAGGCGATCCTCCGCGAGGCCTTGCCCTCTTCGGCGGTGATTGTTGGCGGCGGCCCGATCGGCCTCGAATTCGCCGCACTCTGGAACGCCTACGGCGTACGGGTGACGATCGTGGAGATGCTGGCGCGGATCGCTCCTTTGGAGGATGAAGAGGTCAGCGCCGAATTGACGAAGGCCTTCGGCCGGCTGGGCATCGAAATCCGCACCGGATGCAAGGTGCAATCGGCGGAATCGGCCGGCGAAGGCGTCCGATTGCGCCTGCAAGGCGGCGCCGAAGGCGAATTCCTCGAAGCCGGACTGGTGCTGGTAGCCGTCGGCTTCCGCCCCAACTCGGATGGGCTGGGCCTCGAATCCCTTGGCGTGGCGATGGAAAAAAACCGCATTTCCGTGGACGGCCGCATGGCGACCAACGTCCCCGGGATCTGGGCGATCGGCGATGTCACCGGAAAACTGATGCTGGCTCACGTCGGATCCGCAATGGGCTTGGCGTGCGCGGAAGCCATGGCTGGTCAAGAGCCCGCCGCACTGGATTATGAGTTCCTTCCGCGCGCCGTCTACTCGCACCCGCAGGCGGGCTCCTTAGGTCTGACCGAATCCCAGGCGGCGGAGCGGGGTTATACAGTCAAAGTCGCACGCTTCCCCTTCCAAGCCAACGGCAAAGCCCTGGGGATCGGAGAGCACGCCGGTTGGGTGAAGCTGATCGCCGATCAACAGACGGGATTGCTGCTCGGGGCGCACCTCGTCGGGCCGGAAGTATCGGAATTGTTGCCGGAACTCACCCTCGCACAGCGGGCGGGCTTGGGCGCGGAGGAGATCGCTCGCAATATCCACGCGCACCCCACCTTAAGCGAGAGCTTGATGGAGGCGGCCCATGGGTTGCACGGAGGCTACCTCCACTTGTAAACCGGAAGCGGATTGCGGGGCAAGAAACGCCCCGCAACCGTCCGATGGCGAACTCCATTCCATGGATTAACAGGAGTCTTCATGCTGCGGATTGAGAAAATCGACAGCAACAAACGCTCCGACGTGATCCGGTTCTATAAAGTGCCGTTTCCGATGTACGAAGGGAACCCGTTTTGGGTCCCGCCGCTGTGGTCGGACCTGTCCATGCAGCTCAACCGGAAGAAACACCCATTCTACGAACACTCCGACGCGGATTTCTTCATCGCCTCGCAATCGGGCCGGGATGTCGGCCGTATGGCGGTAATGGAAAACAAGCCCTACAACCGCTACCACGACCGCAAGGTTGCGGCGTTTTACCTGTTTGAATGCATCGAGGATCCGGAGGTTGCCAAAGCCCTGTTCGAACGCGCCTTCGGGTGGGCCCGCAGCCGCGGGCTGACGGAGGTGATGGGTCCGAAGGGGTTCGGCCCGCTGGACGGCTACGGGATGCTGGTGGACGGATTCGACCGGCGGCAGACGATGATGATGTCCGCCTACAATCCTCCGTACCTGCCGCGCTTTTTGGAGGCGCTGGGTTTCCGCAAGGAGGTGGATTTCATCACCTGCCTGATCACCCGCGAAGGATTCCGCATGCCGGACCGGGTGCACTCCATTGCCCAGCGCGTTCTCAAGCGCGGAGCCTTTAACGTCCTTTCCTTTAAGAATAAGAGGGAGTTGCTGGGCTGGATTCCCGGATTCATCCGGGCGTACAACGCCGCGTTTGTCAAGAATTGGGAATACTACCCGCTGTCCGATCGGGAAGTGAATTTTGTCGTCGACAACATCATGCAATTCCTGGATCAAGATCTGATAAAAATCATGACCCACAAGGACGACGTCGTCGGATTCATCCTTTCCTTTCCCGACATCTCCGCCGCGCTGCAGCGGACGCGCGGCTATGTGGCTCCCTTGGCCATCTTGGACGGCGTTCCCCCGCCCCTGGCGATTCCGGATATCCTCCGCGAAGTCTCCCGGACCGAATGGCTTGCGCTCAACGGCGGCGGCATCCTTCCCGAGTTCAAAGGGGTGGGCGGAAACGCCCTGATGTACTCGGAGATGGAAAAAACCATCAACAGCCATTTCCGCCAATTCAACTACGGAGAGCTCTGCCAGGTGGCCGAAACCGCCAAGGAAATGCGCTCCGACCTCGCCAATCTCGGCGGGGCATTCCACAAGAACCACCGGGTTTTCATCCGCAGCATCTAATCGCGCGCCCCTTCCGGCCTTCGCCCAATCCGCGGGACGGCTTCCCCGCCTCCACGGGGAAGCGACTCGCGGATTGGGGAGCGCGGGAAGGGATCAGGAGTGCCGCCATGATCCAGATCGAATCCCTCGACACCCGCAAACGCTCCGACGTGATCCGCTTCTTTCGAATTCCCTTTCCAATGTATGCCGGGAGCAAGCAATGGGTTCCGCCGTTGTGGGGCGATCTGTCCCTCCAGCTCAACCGGAAGAAGCATCCCTTTTACGAGCATTCCGACGCGGATTTCTTCATCGCCGTGAAGGACGGGGTCGACGCCGGCCGGATCGCCGTAATGGAGAACAAACCGTACAACCGGTACCACAACCGCAAGGTGGCGACGTTTTTCCTTTTTGAGTCGGTCGACGATCCGCACGTGGCCCAATTCCTGTTCGACAAGGCGTTTGCCTGGGCCCGGAAGCGGGGGTTGAACGGGATGCTGGGGCCCAAGGGTTTCGGCCCGCTCGACGGCTACGGTATGCTGGTCGAGGGTTTTGAGCACCGCCAGACGATGATGATGTCGGCCTACAATCCCCCGTATCTGCCGCGCTTCCTGGAGGCGATGGGGTTCCGCAAGGAGGTGGATTTCATCACCTGTTACCTCCCGCGCGAAAAAATCACCTTCCCGGAGCGTCTGTACCGCGTTGCGGAAAGGGCGAAAAAGCGCAATACGCTCCGCGTATTGGAATTCAAATCCAACAAGGAATTGATGGCGTGGATTCCGAAATTTATCCGAACCTATAATAAAACTTTCGTGAAGAATTGGGAGTATTACCCGCTTTCAGACCGCGAGGTGAATTTCGTCGTCGAAAACATCATGCAACTTGTGAATTACGAGTTCATAAAAATCATTGCCCATCAGGAAGACGTTGTGGGATTTGTGCTTGCTTTCCCGGATGTCTCGGCGGCCCTGCAGCGCACCCGCGGGTATGTCCCGCCGTTCTCCTTTTTGGATCCGATCCCCTCCCCAGGCGCGCTGATCGACATCCTGCGTGAAGTCAATCGCACCGAATGGATGGCGGTGAACGGCGCGGGGATCCTCCCGGAATACCGCGGACTTGGGGGCAACGTCCTGCTCTACACCGAGTTGGAAAAAACCCTGAACATGCGTCATCAACAATTCAAGTACGGGGAATTGTGCCAGGTAGCCGAAACGACCAAGGAAATGCGGGCCGATTTGATAAATATGGGCGGCAATCCCTATAAGAATCACAGGGTGTTTTTCCGGGAAATATAACCGCCGGATGACTTTGCCGTCCGAAATGTTTTCCGTCCGGCGCCTGATGAAAAGGAAAATGAAAGGCGATTCTCCGAGGGTGGTAAGATCTTCGACAAGATCGCAATAAGGATTCCGCAAGCCGGGAGTTTTCGTTTGAGAATTCCCCGTTTTTCCCGCATGGATCGAAGCCTCTCGCGCACCTGCAATAGCGTTTTGCTCAATCCGAATTAACGGTCGCTTAATCTTCTCTTTTCAGACGTGTGGTAGAATTTTCCCAGACAAGTCTTCGGGTGCCCCCCTCACCCGAGGACTTGTCTATTTTTTCGGGAAACCCGCTTCCGCCGCGGGATTGCCGATTCCTTCCTCACGGTGTAGACTTCTCCCGGTTTGCCATGCGGATCCTGGTTGTCTCCGACATTCACGCAAATCTCACCGCCCTGGACGCAGTCCTCGAAGACGCCGGGATGATCGACGCCGTATGGTGCCTGGGGGACCTCGTCGGGTACGGCCCGGACCCCAACGAGTGCATCAACCGGATCCGGGAGCTTCCCGAGGTTTTGTGCATCGGCGGCAACCACGACAAAGCCGCGATCGGGGATATTTCTCTTGACGCCTTCAACGGCGAAGCGCGCCGGGCGCTGGATTGGACTCATCGCCAGTTGACCCCCGATGCGATCCAATTCCTGCACGATCTCCCGGAACGGCTTGTGCATGATCCGTACACGCTCGCCCATGGAAGTCCCCGCCGTCCGCTGTGGGAATACCTGCTGGATGCTCCCCGGGTTCAAACCAGTTTTTCCTTCTTTAAAACGCTGTATTGCCTGGTCGGCCATAGCCACGTCGCCATAGCCTTTCAACTCAACGAGCGGAACCGCTGCGTGACATACCTTCCCTCCCACAGCAGTTCGTTCGTTCTTGGCTATCAGCGGATGATCCTTAATCCCGGTTCCGTCGGCCAGCCTCGCGACCAGGATCCGCGCGCCGCCTACTCCCTTCTGGACACCGACACCATGGAATGGGAATGGCACCGGGTGGAATATTCCGTTGAAACGGTCCAATCCCGGATGCGGCTGGCGGACCTGCCCTCCCGGCTGATCCTCCGCCTCGAAGAAGGCTGGTGAACCCGGCGGAGGGCATGGAACCTTCGGGGGCCGTTCTTCGTCGGAATCCTCTGTACCAAATTCATCGAGGTTCCCGCAAGGAGGATCCATGAAACGAAAAGCCCTGATTCTCTCGATCGTCATCGTGCTGATGTTGAGTTCCTGCGCGGCCGCCAATGCCTCTCCCGCGGCGGCCAATTGGACTGAGGATTCTCTGCGCGAAATCGGCGTAGCGGGCGAAGGCGCCGTCCCGCAGTCTGCCCCGGCCGTTAAATATGCCGATTATGAGGATTCTGCCGCGTCCGGATCTGAGTTGCCGGACCCGGCCGTCAATCCGCAGGACCGGATCGTCCTGATGGATGCTTCGTTGACGCTGGTGGTGAACGATCCCTCCGACGCGGCCTCGCAAATCGCCGATATGGCCTTCGCCAAAGGCGGCTGGGTGGTCGAATCGAACGTCTCCCAAAGCGTGTACGGCAGCGCGGGTGAAAAATACTACTCCGGACAGATATCCATCCGGGTCCCCGCCGACACCGCCGAGGAGTTGAAAGCCGCGCTCGCGGAGATCGAAGCATTGGCGGTGGAGGTGAAAAACCGGTCGATAACCGGCCGCGACGTGACGGCGGAATACACCGACGCGGAATCCCGCCTGCGCAACCTCTACGCATCGCAGAACCGGCTGTTGGAAATCATGAAAGACGCCGTCGATACGGAAGCCGTATTGCTGGTGGAAGCCCAGTTGCGCCAAGTGACGAGCGAGATCGAAGTCCTGGAAGGCCAGATCAACTACTATGAAACCGCATCGAAGTATTCGCTGATCACCGTTTACCTCCAGCCCTTCATCCCCTCTCAGCCGATCAGCATCGGAGGTTGGCATCCGGAGGGCGTCGCCAAAGAGGCTTTTGAAGACCTGATCCACGGGCTGCAGGGGTTGGTGGATTTCCTCATCCGCCTCGGCATCTGCGGCATCCCCGCCCTGTTGGTCATCGCGTTGTTCGTCACGCCGTTTGTCCTGATCGTACGGTTCTTCGTGCGGCGTCACAACAAGGCCCATCCCGTGAAATAGACGCGTGGTGCGGAATGCAAAAGCCCGGCGCTATAAAATACGGCGCCGGGCTTTCTTTTTTCGCCGTCAACGGCGGGTCCGACCGCATCCGGCGGTATAATCTTCCCGTCCCGCACGAGCCCCCTGCGGATTCTCCCCTTGCGGTCCGCGGGTCGCCGCCCGGCGGTTACTGCGGAGCGAGGTTGGACCTCTTCTGCCAATTCCCCCCGGATCCCCGCCAAACCCAACGCGACCTCATGGTTCGAGAGCAGATCGAGCGCCGCGGAGTGCGGGACGCCCGGGTTTTGGCCGCGATGCGCGCCGTCCCCCGGCACCTTTTCCTTCCCGAGAACGCCCGCGCCTCCGCCTACGACGACACTCCGCTGCCGATCGGTTCCCATCAGACCATCTCCCAGCCGTACATCGTCGCCTATATGACCGAAGCCCTCAAACTGCGGGGAACGGAGCGGGTACTGGAGATCGGGACGGGATCCGGATACCAAACCGCCGTTTTGGCCTGTCTTTCGGATGAGGTGTATTCTATCGAGCGAATACCCGAATTGGCGGATTGCGCGCGCCGGAACCTGCATGCACTGGGTATCTCCCGGGCGGAAGTCGTCGTCGGCGACGGAACCTGCGGCTCTCCGGAGCACGCCCCCTTCGACGCTATCGTGGTGACCGCAGGAACCCCGGCCGTCCCGCAGCCGCTCTTGGATCAGATGGCGCCCCGCGGCCGCCTGATCGCGCCGGTCGGCGGACGATCTGTGCAGGAATTGGAATTGTGGATCCGTTCGCCCTCCGGAATCCGGCATTCGCGGTTGACGGCCGTTGTGTTCGTGCCGCTGATCGGTGTCCACGGATGGAACGAATGATTCCTCGTCGGCCGGCGTCCGGGCCATCCTCCCCCCGTACGCATCCGTTCCGCCCGTCCGGGGAACCGCCCCGTTCGTTTCGGGCGCTCCGCCTTTTTCCGTTGCTGTGCGGAGTGATCCTCCTTGGATCCTGCGGCCGGTTGCGGCCGGAATCCACCGCCGCGTCCGTCCCTACCGTCACGGCCGCCATCCGCGCGACTCTCCCTTCTTCCCCGGCCTTCACGGCCTCCTTCACCCCTTCCCCCGATCCGCGGCCGTACGCCGCGCGGGTCCTCATCCTCAGCCTTGACGGACTGCGCCCGGATGGCTTGTTGCGCGCCAACATTCCCCGAATCAGCGAGCTGATCAACGGCGGCGCGAGCTCATTCTCCGCCCAAACCATATTCCCCAGCGCGACCCTGCCGGCGCATGCTTCGATGGTATCCGGCCGGTGTGTGGACGAACACGGGATCACTTGGAACGATCTGATCCCCGCCAACGGGCCGCTGCAAGGAGATACCGTCTTCTCGATCGCAAAATCGGCCGGTCTGCGGACGGTGATGGTGGTGGGCAAGGAGAAACTCGTCACCCTGGCCCGTCCCGGGACAGTGGATGTCTTCCGCTGGGTGGCCGATGCCGACGAACAGATCGTTCAAACTGCCCTCCAGGAATCCGCCGCCGGTTTCGGGGTGCTCTTCGTGCATCTTATTCTTCCGGATTACTTCGGCCACCTCAAAGGCTGGATGTCCCCGGACTACTTGAAGGGCATCGGCCGCGATGATACCGCCGTGGGAACGCTCATCGACGGTCTGCGCGGCCTCGGACTTTTGGAAGGGACGCTGATCATCCTCACCGCCGACCACGGCGGGCACGGGACCACCCACGGGACCCGTCAAGAGGAGGATATGACCATTCCTTGGATCGTTTACGGTCCCGGGGTTCTGGAAGGTGTTCGGCTTGACGTTCCGGTTTCGATTCTGGATACCGCGGCCACGGCGGTTTGGGGGTTGGGGCTGGATGTTCCCGCCGATTGGGAGGGCCGGCCGGTGGTGGAAGCCTTCGGCCTTCGGGCGGAACTCCTACCCGTTTCCACGGCCGCGCCTTCCCGCTGCGGGGGTTGACATCCGGTTCGAAAGAGGAGCACCCGGCACCTGAGGAATTCAGCCGCCGGCGATCACCACGCGGTTCCTTCCCTGCTCCTTCGCCCGGTACAGCGCCTCATCCAGGGATTTCAACAAGGAATCGCGCGTATCGCCGTGCTCCGGAAACGAAGCCACGCCGACGGATACGCTCGTCGCCTCCAAGGGCTTTTCGCGATAGGTAAACGTCAGCTTGCGGATTCCCTCGCAGATCTGCCGGGCGCGCTGGACGGTGGAATCCAAGGTGGCCTGCGGAAGGATGAGTACGAATTCATCGCCGCCGTAGCGGCAGGAGATGTCGCCGGTGCGGATGTTGGCCTGCAGCCATTTCCCCAGCGCGCGGAGCAACGCATCGCCCGCCTCATGCCCACAGCTGTCGTTGACGGCTTTCAGGCGGTCGACGTCGATCATGATCACCCCGAGCGATCTTCCGTGATCGCGGGCGTTGTTCAACTCGAGCTGCAGCGATTCCTCCAGGTAGCGCCGGTTGAACAAGCCGGTTAACTCGTCGCGGATCGATTGCCGCCGCAGAGTCTCCTGAAGGGTCAGGTTGGAGAGGGCCAAGGCGATGTGGTCGGCCGCCATGACGGCCAGTTGCCGCTTCAAATCCGGCAGAGTTTGCCCCCCTTCCTTCCGCTTCCCCCGCAGGTGCAGCACTCCGATCATCTCGCCCTGCGACAGCAGTGGAGCGCACAGATAGACCATATCGTCTTTGGAGGCCTCGGCCACATGGCGGCAGGAGGATTCGGCGGGGATGGCGCTGGCCATGATAAATGCTTGGCCACTTTGGATTCCCTTGCATTCCTCCGGCGCGAAGGAATCCGCCGGTCCGGGATCCGCCCCCCAGCGGACGACGCAATCCAGCATCTTGCGTTCCTTATCAAACCGGTACAGCATCCCCGCGTCCACGGGTATCAAACGGTTCATCTGCTGGGCGATGATCGGATAGGCTTCCTCCGGCGACCGGCAGGCTTCCAGCAGATTTCCCATCTCGCTGAGAACCGAGATCTCCCGGTTCCGTCCTTCCAGCCAATTGACCATAATCGAGAGTTTCTCGTTGGCAATCTGAATGGCCATTTCGAGGTTTTTCCGTTCGGTGATTTCACGTGAAATCCCGAACGTCCCGACGATCCGTCCTTCGGTGTCGCGCATCGGGAATTTGGAGGTGGAGAGCCACGTCTCGCGCCCGTCGGGCCAGGTTTCTTTCTCTTCGATGGCGATCAGCGGTTCGCCGCCGGTGATGATTTGTTCCTCCTCCTGGAAGGCTTGGCGGGCGTGTTCGTCGGTGAAATAATCGAAATCCGTTTTGCCGACGGCCTCCGCCGGGTCCGGGAGGTGGAAATGGGCGGCCATTGAGCGGTTGATGAGCTGGTACCGGTTTTGTGCATCCTTGAAGTAGATGAAATCGGTGGTGCTGTTCATCATGGTGCGGAAGAGGTCCCGCTCCCGGGCCAATTCGGCCTCCGCCCGGCGCCGTTCGGCGATTTCCATTTCCAGGGCTCGATTGGCTTTTTCATACTCTTCATTGGCCTGGAGGACGGAGAGTTCGATCGCCTTTCGCTCGGTGATATCGCGGGAAATCCCAAAGGTCCCTATGATCCTGCCTTCGAGATCCCGCAGGGGGAATTTGGTCGAGGAAACCCAGGTCGCATGGCCGTCGGGCCAAGTTTCCTTCTCTTCCTTCCCGATGTAGGGCTCCTCGCTGGCGACGAGTCTCTGCTCGTCGGTAAACGCCTGGCGGGCGTGCTCGTCGGTGAAATAATCGAAGTCGGTTTTCCCCTCCGCCTCCGCGGGGTCCGGGATTCCGAAGTGGGCGGCGAGCGATCGGTTTATGAGGAGGAAATGACTCCCGCGGTCCTTGAAGTAGATCCGGTCCGTCGTATTGTCCATCATCGCGCGGAAGAGATTCCGCTCGTGGGCCAGCAATTTCTCGACGCGCTTCCGCTCGGCGATTTCCGTTTCCAGGGCGGCGTTGATTCTTTCCAGTTCCACATTGGCTTCGCGGAGCGTCGCCGCCCGGATGCGGGCCTCTTCGCCCAATTTATAATCGGTGATATCCCGCGATATGCCGAAGACCCCGATGGTATTCCCGTGCCGGTCGCGGAAGGGAAGTTTCGACGATGAGACCCAGGTCACCCGGCCGTCCGGCCAGGTTTCTTTCTCTTCAATTCCGATCAGCGGGTCCGCGGTGGCGATGATTTTCTGTTCGTCATCGTACGCCTGCCGGGCGTGCTCGTCCGTGAAAAAATCGAAATCCGTTTTGCCGACGGCGCCTGCGGGCTCCGCCAGACCGAATTTTTCCGCCTGCGCCTTGTTGATCAGCAAGAACCGGCTTTTGCGGTCCTTAAAATAGATACGATCGGGTGTATTGTCCATCATGGTCCGAAACAAGTTCCGTTCGCGGGCCAGCGCCGAATCCGCGCGCGCCCGCTCGGCCATTTCCTTTTGCAGCGCGCGGTTGGCATTTTCCAATTCCTCGTTGGCGCGAAGCAGCGAAAGCTGGTAACTCTTCCGCTCGGTAATGTCGCGCGAGGTCCCGAAGATTCCTACGATCCGGCCGTCGCGGTCCCGGAATGGCAATTTCGAAGAAGAGACCCAGGTCTCGCGGCCGTCCGGCCAGGTTTCCTTTTCCTCGAATCCGATCAGCGACTCACCCGTCGCGATAATCCGTTGTTCGTCGTCAAAGGCCTGGCGGGCGTGTTCCTCGGAGAAGAAGTCGAAATCCGTTTTGCCGACGGCCTGTTCGGGACGGGATAAATTAAAAAAAGAGGCGGTCGAACGGTTAATGTACAGGAAACGGCTTTGCCGGTCCTTAAAATAAATCCGGTCGGTCGTATGGTCCATCAAGGTCCGGAACAGGTCGCTTTCCTGCAGCGGCGGGGTAGGGGTTTGCGGGGAGGCGGGAGGCGCTGCCTGGGTGCGGGGGGTTTTTTTCCGCGGCGGTCGGGAGGACGCCTTCTTGCCGGGGGCGGGCCGCTTTCCACGGCGGGATTTTTCGGAAGGCGCGGACCGCTTCGTCATTGCCACCCTATTCTCCGCGAGGAAAGCGCGCGGCAATCGGCCCTACGCACCCCTCCGACCCGCATTCGGCCACGGGCAAGGCCACCCTTCGGGCTGTTCACTTCCCCAAATGCATCGGCATGATGACGTGGGTGAAATCTTCGCGTCCTACCGGCCGGATAACTCCCGGGCTGGCCGGTCCGGTCGTCTCCAAAGAGACGTTGGGCGTGTTAATCACCGTCAGCACGTCGACCAGATACTTGACGTTGAAGGCGATTTCAATCGGCGCTCCGTCCACGGTGGCGTCGATCACGGTCTCCCCCGCGCCGGTCTCGGCCGCGGTCGCGTTCACTTGGAGTTTTCCCGGCTCGGAGCCTGTTCCGGACGTGACGGTCAGCCGCGCCGAATGGGAGGCCTGGCGGGCGAAGATATCGGCCGCCTTGCAGGCTTTAAGAAATTGGGCCGTGGACAGCACGGTATGGGTGTTATAGGAGCGCGGGATGATCGGCTGAAAATCCGGAAAGGTACCGTCGATGAGCGACGAGGACAATTCCGCCTCCTTCAGACGGAAGACCGCCTGCCCCCGGCCGGAAGGCAGAACCATCCAAACCGTCTCATCCTGGTCACCGACCAGGCGCGCCAATTCGCTGAGCGCCCGGGCCGGTATGATCACGCTCACGGTGTCCCGGACCGCCGCGGACAGCTTGGCTTCACGCATCGACAGGCGGAAGCCGTCGGCCGCCGCCATGGTCAGCCGATCGCCCTCCAGGCGCACAAGCACGCCGGTCAGCACCGGCCGGGTGTCGTCGGTGGCGGCCGCGATCGTCGTCTGCGTGATCATCTCGCGCAGATCGGCCACATTAAGCGCGATTCCATCGCCGAGGTTCGCCCCCGGCAACAGCGGAAATTCCTGCGCATCCACTCCTTTAATGTCGCTGGTAAACGCTTCACAGTGCAGATTCAGCGATTGACGCCGGGTATCCAGCGCCATTCGGATCTTTTCGTTGGGCAGGGTATTGACAAAATCGGTGATCGTCCGGGCCGGAACGGTGATCGCCCCCTCTTCCTCCACTTTCGCGCCGATCCAGCAGGTGATTCCGATCTCCAGGTTGGTGGCCGCCAGCTTTAACCGGCCGTCTTCGGTCGCCAAAAGCACGTTTCCCAGGACGGGCAGAACGTTCCGCGGCGATACGGCTCGGGTGACGATTCCCAGCCCCTTGGAGAGGTTCTCCTGCAAGCATGTCAGCTTCATGAACGTTTTCTCCTCAATCTGGAATTGCCATCCAATGCCGATGGATCCCTTGGCAGATACTGAGTATACAACGACTCGTAAAAATGCGGGGCTTCAGAGGTCCGGTATTCGAAAGCATGACGGCGGCCTTATTCAGAATTCCGGTCGCGTCCGTTGCCGTTCGGCTGCGCCAGGAAGGCGACGGCCGTCGTTCCATCCATAAAAATGTCGATTTTTCGGCCGCCGAACTCCCCGGGGATATTCACCAATTTTACGCATTCCCTCGGCCCGGGAAAGCCGGGCAGAAGGTCCTCCAACCAATTCTTGGCCCGCTGGAGCCACTCCCGGCGGAATAGATCGCCGGGCTGATCCGGGTACAAAGCCACCGGATATATCCGCGCCTCCATCAAGTCTTGGAAAAAATGCGTCCCATAGGAGGGTTCGGGAACGGCGCCCTGCTGTTCCACCGCCAGCTCCACCAGCACCCTAGTGTTGAAGATGTCCGCGTAGGTGACCGGCACCCCAAGCAGCGGATCGACCGACCCCCATCGACCCGGCCCGACGAGGATAAAACACTGGTTTTCCAACACCTTATTCAATCGGCCGATCGTCCCAGCCACCGCTTTCCGTTCTCCGGGATCCTTCAGGCCGGCATAGGCGTCGGGATCGACGTAGCAAATATATTGCACGTGTTGAACGGAGCCCTGAGGAACCACCCGGGTTCCGACGAAAAATTTGTCCTCCGGATCTACCCCCTTCGGGATTCTGCAAGCCATTTCGTCGCGCACCCCGGATTGCATCCGGCATTGCAGCAAGTGAAAAGTCAGCCGGGTTTCCTGCGAATCCGACTCCGGGGTCAGAGCGAACTCGACATCGACCGGACCGTCGTACTGTCGCGCCAGCGAATCCAGTACACCCTTGATCAGAGCGACAAAGTCGGTTTTCTGCAGGAAATTATCAAATGTCAGGACCATCCTCTCCGCGGAAAAGTCCGGCCCGTCGGCGACGATGGGGATCAGCGCGTTATCCCGATCCATTGCCGCCACCAGCGGCAATCCCGGAAAATCAGCCTCCAGCAGTTTTGATACGGGCAGAGAAACCATTTTCTGTGACCGCAGATCGATCACATCGGCCGCTTTTTGGGAATAGCGCCGGATCTCTGCCGGTGTGGTTTCCGGGCGCAGGGCCGGGTGACTCAGGGTGACCAGACGCGGGTAGTCCTCCGCCACACGGGTCACGGCGCGCGTCCCCAGTCCGAGAACGATCCGGCAAAAACCTTCTTCGCGCCGCAGCCGCGGATTCCAAACGATCGGGCTGTGGGAAAACGCGACCCCGGCCGCCATCGGGAAGAAAAACCTCTGATACACACGCCCTTGCACCTCCTGAATCAGCACCGGCATGCGTTCATCGCATTCCAGCAAGTCCATCCGGCGCCGGTAGGCCAGCGCATCGGGATTGTAGACGCTCGCATATACGCGGCGGATTGCCGCGGCGAGCGAATCGAGGTTTTCCTCTTCCGCACCTTGATTGGGGCAGAAAACGGAAACGTATTTCCCGGCAAAGGTGCTGCCGATACCATCCTCCAGCAGGCTTGACGAGCGTACGATCAAAGGAACGCGGCCGACCTCGCGTAGCACCTTCCGCAGGCGCTCAAGGATCCCTTCCGGAAATGTGGCTTTTTGGAAATCCTCCTGAAGGCGCGGGTACTCGGCGCGGATCTGTTCCAGCGGTTTGAGTTTTTGGTTGAGGGATCCCAGCCGGTTGAGATCGAGGAAGTCGAAAAACGCGTCCGCCCCGAGGAAAAAAGATTTCGGGATGGCGATCCGGGAAGCCAGGTCGGGGGCCGTAGCCCGGAGAATCCGCCACGCCAGAAGCAATCCCCCGGCCTTGCCTCCGATTTTTCCCGATCCAATCCTTCGGGATTGGATGAATCGAAAATCCTCCGCCGTAAACCAGTTTTTCGCGATGCGGAGAAAACTCGCCTGATCGTTGACGAGGGTTTTGAGCAAAACCCCCGTCATTTCTTCAAGCTGGGGACGGATCGGCTCCCGTTGTCCGTCGGGCAGCCGTTCATACCGCTCCAATTGGTCGATTAACAATTCGGTCGGCGCCAACTCAGGATTGAAATATCGGATATGGCTTTCCGGATGCCGAAAATTCCGTTCCGCCAGGACTTTTTCTATCAGGCCTTCGAACAGCGTGAGGGGCAGATTATGCGCAAAGTAAAAATCCGTCAGATGGTCGCGCACCTGCTGCAGGCGCTGCTCCCACAGGCTGCCGTTTTCTTCCGTGATCGGATTGACCATTCCTTCGCGCTTCTGGGAAAGCACCGCCCGCTCACGGACTTCCCGCTCCAGCCTTTCCCGGGAGAGGATGCCGCGTCGATAGAGCTCCTCTCGCATGCATCGGCGGATCTGCCTCGCCAAGATGGGATATTGGGAGATTTGCAGGTGTATGGACAGGATTTTCGGTACATCCAGCGGATGTTCCGGCATTGATGATAAAATCCCCTCTGCTGAGATAGGATATTCTCAATCTTTCTTCGCAAAAGAGGGGGCGGGCGAAAACCCTAATAAATTATATGCTTTTCCACCAGCCGCTTCTATGTCTGGGAGATTAATTTGAGTTGAAATCGCAAGGTACCGGCGGCATCTTGTATGGTTTGCCGGCTTTCACCACGTCGCGTTTGAGAGGAAATCGGAAGGCTCCATCACGGTATGGCTTCTTGGTTGAAACGCCCGTTCGCTTTTTCGGCCCTTTGCCGGGTGTTGGATTTGGTTTCAGAAAAAAACCGCCTCCAAAACAGGTCCGTTTCCCAGGCAATCCTGAGTTGCGCTATGCCCATCCGCGCAAGCGCACCGCTTCTGCCACCCGGCTGACCGCTACAATGTAGGCCCCCATCCGGTTGTTGATCTTATACTGGCGGGCCGTTTCGTAGACGGTATGGAAGGCGTCGGTCATTTTCTTGTCCAACCGCCGCTGAACTCGGTCCTCATCCCAATAATAATCGTATGCGTTTTGGACCATTTCAAAATAAGAAACGGTGACGCCGCCCGCATTGCAGAGGAAATCGGGGATGATGTAACAGCCGTTCTTGTGCAGGATGGCGTCGGCTTCGGGAGTGGTCGGCCCGTTGGCCAGTTCGGCGATGATCTTCGCCCTGATCCGCGGGGCGTTTTCCGCGGTGATCTCGCCGTCCAAGGCGGCCGGAGTCAGGACGGCAACCTCCAACTCGAGGATCTGCTTGTTGTTCACCGGCTGGGCGCCCGGAAATCCGACGACCGAACCGGTTTTCTTCTTATGCTCCCACACGGCGCCATAATCCAGTCCGTCGGGATTGTAGATGCCGCCCTTGGAATCACTGACCGCGACGGTCTTCATCCCGAGTATCTCGGCGCCAAGCTTGTGGGCATTGGCGCCGGCGTTGCCGTAGCCCTGAATCGCCTGGGTGGCGCCCTTAAGGTTCACTCCCAGCACGTTCTGCAACTCGCGCAGGCAATAGACTCCGCCGCGCGCGGTGGCGTCGCCGCGCCCCTTCGACCCGCCGATGGCGACCGGCTTGCCGGTGATCACGCCGAATTCGTTGTATCCGCGCATCGCCGAGTATTCGTCCGCCATCCAGGCCATGATCTGCGGGGTGGTGTACACATCGGGCGCCGGGACGTCCTTTTCCAGGCCGAGAATCCGGGCCACCTGGCGGATGTACGCCCGACTCAATCGCTCCAGCTCGCCGGGCGACATGTCCTTCGGATTGCAGATGATTCCGCCATTGGCCCCGCCGAGAGGGATGTCCATCACGGCGGTCTTCCAGGTCATCCAAGCCGCGAGGGCACGGACGGTATCCGCCGTCTCGCCGATGTGGTAGCGGATGCCGCCCTTCGTCGGTCCGCGGGCGTCGTTGTATTGGATGCGGAATCCGTGAAAAATCTTCGTCGCGCCGTCGTCCATCCTCACCGGCAGAGTCACGTGCAATTCGCGGGCGGGCCAGCGCAATACTTCGTGGATGGCCGGATCCAGTTTCATAATGGCGGCGGCGTCGTCGAGTTGGCGCTGGGCGACCTCGAAGGGATTCGGCCTGACGGATTTGATCTCGGTCATGGGTCGTACTCCTTTCCGGACGGCGCCGTCGTTTCCGGATTGTCGGGCGCCCGGCCGGCACGCACTCCGCTCCTGTCCGCGTCCGCCGCCGACAGGCCCCGGCCAAATACTGCCGATTCACCTTCCTGGGTATCCAGCGGCGGACGCGCGCTTGTCTGGTTCCTGAAAAAAGCCGGTTGAAGCCCGGACAATTCCTAAAGTGACGGTTCCGCCCGAAGCAGCTTTACCAACCCCTTGTTTGAAAAAAGGAAAACTCCGGATCCCAATTCCGGAGACGAGTCCGGTCGCCTGGCGGTTCAAAATTTCAGGAACTCCCGCGCGGCAGCAATAAACCCGCCGGATGGTACCATAAGCGCGCCACTGCCCAGAAGCGCCGGTCAGGAATACAGGTCCAATTCCGGCAGATCGGGCAACGGGTACTCGTACAGCCATTCCTTGAAGAAATCGCTCAAATCCCGGTGGCTGATCTCCTCGGCCAGATCGATGAATTCCTCCGTGGTCGCGTTCCCGTGACGGAAACTCCGGAAATACGTCTGTAGAATCCGAAAGAACGCCTCGTCCCCCACGTTCAGACGAAGGGCGTGCAGCGTAAGCGCTCCGCGGTAATACACCTCCGGATCAAACAGATGATCCGGCCCCGGATCTCCGAGCAGGTTAACTTCCCTCTCGGGCAGATTGGCAAGGAATCGGTAGCGCCTCGAGAGATCCTCCTTCAGCGCGGAAGCACCTCCTTCCCGCTCCCACCATAATCCTTCCGCGTAGGAAGCGAATCCTTCGTTCAACCAAATGTCCTTCCAGGAAGCCAGACTCACGCTGTCGCCGAACCATTGATGCGAAGTTTCATGAACCACGACGATGCCGTACGCGAAGGTGTACCCCATCACAATCAGCGTTTGATTTTCGAGGGCGAACGGAAGGTCGATCGGATGCAGGACGATTCCGCAGGTGGCGAACGGATAGGGTCCGAAAATCTCGCTGAAGAAATCCATCGCCTCCGGCAAGGCGTCCACTCCGGGATCCATCTCGTCGCGGATGCCGGCATGCACGAAATTCCGGAACGGCCGTCCGTTCCGGGAAGTCCCTTCCAGAAGGTCGAAGTCTCCGACGGCGATCGTGGCGAGATACGTCGCCATGGGATCTTCCATCTTCCACACGAATGTCCGGGTGCGGTCGCCGTTTTGGCCGCTTTCCTGTAATACTCCGTTGGCCGCCGCGACATACGGTTCGGGAACGGTGATGCGGAAGGTGAATGCGGCCTTATCGGCCGGGTGGTTGTTGGAGGGAAACCATGTTTCGGCGCCGGTAGGCTCGCCCGCGACGATAACCCCGCCCGGATAGAAATTCCAGCCTTCCAGGAATTCGATGCCGCCGTATTCCTTGCCTCCGCCCGGCCGGCCGCGGTAGGCGATCTCGACCGTGAACTCTGAATTCGCCGGGATCATCCGGGCCGGCGTGAGCACCAGTTCGTCTTCCGCCTGGGAAAAAACCCCCTCCTCGCCGTTCACCCGGAGGGAAAGGATGTCGAATTGCTTAAAATCCAGATTGAACCGTCCAAGCGCCTGCAACGCGCGGGCGGAGATCGTCGCCACAGCGCTGATTTCCTCCACCTCCATATCAACTCGGATGTCCAGTTCGTAACTTGCAACATCGTACCCGCCGTTGCCCATGTTCGGAAAGTACGGATCCCCGATGCCCTCGGAGCCCACGAACGCGGGATCCACGGAAGGCGTGGCGGTGGGGGTTGCCATGGATTGGGGCGGATCGGCTGGAAGTTGGGTGGATACGGCCTTGTTGGCACCGGTGGAGGATGGAAGTCCGGCGGATGTTGGGATTGTCCCCGAAACGGGAGAGTCCGTATTTCTTCCAAGAATCAAACCGGCCGCCAGAAGCATTCCGGACCCGCAGAGGCATCCCGCGGCGATCATTACGCCCAGGGCGCCGATCAGGAATTTTTTTTCGGGGTTCATTTCGTTCTTTCCACGGACTCTATTTCCCGGAATCCTTCGATTCCGTCAATTCCTTCTCCAGCAGTCCGCGGACGGTTTTCGGATTCGCCCGGCCTCCGGTAGCCTTCATTACCTGTCCGAGCAGCCACTGGATCACGGTGCTCTTTCCTTTTCGATAGGATTCCACCTGCCCGGGATTTTCCGCCAGCACCTTGCGCACCTCCTCGCGCAGGGTGTCCTCGTCCCCGATTTGCCGCAACCCGCGCTGATCCACTAATTCCTCGGCGGATTTGCCGCTTGCGACCATCTCCGCCAGCAGTTTCTTTCCCGTCGGGCCGTTGATGGTTCCGCCAGTCACCATGCGGATCAGTTTGCCAAAGGCCTCAGCCGAGACGGTGGGCGCGCCGTCCTCCCCGACCAGCGGAAGGTTCCTGGCGTTGAGCAACCCGAACAGATCGCCGCTTAGCCAGGCGGCGACGTGCTTCGCCGGCGCGCCGGATTCGGATACCGCCTTTTCATAGAAATCCGCAGCCGCCTTATCCTCAACAATCACTTCCGCGTCACGGCGCTTCAAACCGTATTGCGCCATCAGGCGCTCGCAGCGCGCATCCGGCAATTCCGGCAGGGAATCCGCGATTTCGCTCCGCCATGCCTCGGAAACCTCGAGCGGCGGCAAATCCGGTTCGGGGAAGTACCGGTAATCGTGGGCTTCCTCTTTGGAACGCTGGCTGTACGTCCGCCCCGTCGTTTCGTTCCAGCCGAGAGTTTCCTGCTCCACCTGCCCTCCCTTGTTGCGCAAGGCGGATTGGCGCCCGATTTCATACTCCATGGCGCGGATCATCGCCCGGAAGGAGTTTAGGTTCTTCACCTCCACCCGCGTTCCGAGCTCCTCCGAGCCGGCCGGGCGCAGGGAGATGTTCGCCTCGAAGCGGATCACGCCTTTCTCCATGTCGCCGTTGTTAACTTCCAGATAGCGAAGCAAACGCCGCAGGGCGGTCGCGTAGGCCTTGACTTCTTCGATCGAATGCAAATCCGGTTCCGATACGATTTCCAAAAGCGGGACTCCGGCCCGGTTGAGGTCGACCAGCGAGCGCGCGGGTTTTTCCTCGTGGATCAGCTTGCCGGTGTCCTCTTCCAAGTGGACCCTTCGGATCCGGACCGTGCGGCGCCGCTCGCCCGCCCAGATCCGCAATTTTCCGCCGACCGCCAGCGGCATTTCGTATTGGGAGATTTGGTACCCTTTGGGGAGATCCGGATAGAAATAATTCTTGCGCGCGAACACGCTAACCGGCTCAATCCGGCACTCCAGCGCGGCGGCCACCCGCATCCCCATGTCCACCGCGCGGCGGTTGATCACCGGCAAGCTGCCCGGCATCCCCAGGCAAACCGGACAGATGACGGTGTTGGGTTCAGCCGTGGTGGAATCCACGACCGCGCATCCGCAAAACATCTTGGACCGGGTGCGCAGTTCCGCGTGGACTTCCAAGCCGACCACCGGTTCCCACTCCATAAAACCACCTCTCCCGTTCCGCCCCGCCCGCGGATCAACCGTGCCGGCGCATGAACCGCGCCATGTGTTCCAGGGCTTGCTCGATCTTCTCGTATGCGGTGGCGTAGCAGATGCGGACAAATCCCTTCCCGCTCGGGCCGAACGCCGAACCGGGGACCACCGCCACCTGCTCCTCGCGCAGCAGGGCCTCGGAAAACTGTTCGTCGTCCATTCCGGTTTTAGCCACCGAAGGAAAAGCGTAAAATGCGCCCTGCGGCTCGAAGCAATCCAGCCCCAGGCTGTTCAAACCCCGGATCAGCAGTTCCCTCCTCCGGTTGTATTCCGCCACCATTTCCTTGACATAGTAATCGCCGCGCCGGATCGCCTCCAACCCGGCCGCCTGCGACATGGTCGGGGCCGACATTATCGTGTATTGGTGGATCTTGCGCATCGCCGCCATCAGACCCTTCGGAGCGGCGACGTATCCCAGCCGCCACCCGGTCATCGCATACCCCTTCGAAAACCCGTTCACCAGCACGGTTCGCTCGCGCAGACCCGGAAGCGACGGAACGCAGACATGCTCCTGGTGATACACCAGCCGGCTGTACAATTCGTCCGAAATAATCAGCAGGTCGTGTCGGCGGGCAACTTCGCCCACATCCAAAAGCTTCTCCCGCGACATAACCGCACCGGTTGGGTTGTTGGGGTATCCGATGAGGATCGCCTTGGTTTTCGGAGTAACCGCCCGTTCGATCTCCTCCCCCGTCACTTGGAATTGGTTTTTCACGAACGTCGGCACGGTCACCGGAGAGCCGTCCGCGAATACCACCTCCGGCGTGTAGGCGACAAAACAGGGTTCCGGAACAATGACCTCGTCCCCCGGATCCAGGATCGCCGACAGCGCCAGATGGAGCGCCTCCGAGGCGCCGACCGTGATCAGGATTTCTTCCTCGGGATCGTAGGCCACTCCGTAGAGGTTCTGCAACTGTACGGCCACCGCGTCGCGCAGCTCGCGGGTTCCCGAATTGGAGGTGTAGTGGGTGTCGCCCAGCCGCAGGGAATGGATTCCCGCCCGAAGGATGGGGGTGGGCGTGATGAAATCCGGCTCTCCGATCCCAAGCGAGATGACGTCCTTCATTGTTGCGGCAATGTCGAAGAAGCGCCGTATTCCGGACGGGGGGACCGCTTGGATTCTCTTGGCAACGAAATTCCGCATACGAAAGTCCCTCGGTTTGGCAAAGAATTCCGGCCCCTCCCCCGCGCCAAACGGCGGCCGCCGGCGGATTCGCCGGTCAGGGCGCGGGAAGGATCGTCCAGGAGTCGTTTTCGGTATCGTACGTCAGGATGAACTTATCCCGCTCCTCATCCAGCACTTCAAATTGTTTCCCGTTCGGCGTCCGGCGCTCTGCATAAACCCGATCCACATCTCGCCACGCCCCCTGCCACAGGAACCTCCGCGGGCTTTCCGCATACTCCGCGCCCGAATGGCACTCCACCGCGCCGGACACCGGTTTTCCTCGGGTCATCCCAAGCACATTTCGGAGGAATCTCCGACCAGAAACGAGTCGAATCTTCCCAGCAATTTGGCCTGGGCTCCGATCAGGGATCCCGCAACCACCATCCGCGCGATTTCCGCCTTTTCGTCGACGATCGAATCCCGGATGACCGAGTGTTCGATCCGACATCCGGCGGCGAGCGACACGTACGGCCCGATGACCGATTGTTGCACCGCTGCGGCGGGATCGATGTACACCGGCGGAACGATCACTACGTCACCTCGGACCGTCGGTTCCGCATTCCCTCCGTCGCGCTCCAGGAGATATCGGTTTGCATGCAACAGGGTTTCCGGCTTGCCGCAATCCTCCCAATGACCCACCTGTTCCACCTCCATCTTCAGCCCGTCAGCCAGCATCAGGTTGAGAGCATCCGCCAGATAGAACTCCTCGGCGAGCTTCGTCCCCTTCTCCATCTGCCGTTCGATGGCGCGTATCAGCTCGGCCCCGGAGGGCAGGTAATAGGTGCCCACGACAGCGAGTTTGTTCTCCGTCCCGGAAGGCTTCTCCACCAAACGCTCCACCCGGCCGTCCTTGCCGAGCGTCGCCACACCGAAGCGGCGCGGGTCCTCGACCTGTTTCACCCAGGCCGCGGCGTGTTTCCGGTTTTTTACCGCCCGGGTGAAATCCGTATCCATCAGAGTGTCGACGAAGGAGATCAGAACCGGCCCTTCCAGATGTGCCCGGGCCAGCCACAGAGCTTGCGATTGGCCGAGCATGTCTTTTTGCTCGACGTAGTGGGCCTTGAGGTCCGGATAGGTCCGATGAACGTATTCCTGGACCTGGTCGCCCAGGAAGCCGACGATGAAAACCGCTTCCTCCAGGTCCGGAAGGCGGCAGAACATGTCCAGCACGTGCCCCAGGATCGCCTTTCCCGCAACTTGAACCAGGGGTTTGGGCTTGCTCCACGTAAGCGGCCTCAGGCGAGTCCCGAAGCCGGCCATCGGCAGGATGACTTTCATAGGCTGGGTGCCTCCATGTGCCAACGGGTTGCCTGCTGGAACGCCCATCCGACCCGCACAAGGGTCTCTTCACCCAAAAACGGCCCGCTGAGCTGCAAGCCGATGGGGAGTCCTGTGGAATCCCGACCGCATGGGATCGACATCCCCGGAATACCCGCCAAGCTGGCCGGCAGGGTGAGTAGATCCTCCATGTACATGGAAAGCGGGTCATCCACTTTCTCTCCAATACGGAAGGCGGTTGTTGGCGTAACGGGCGAGGCGATGATGTCGACCGATCGGAAGGCGTTGTCGAAATCAGCCTTGATCAACGTCCGGACTTTCTGCGCCTGTCCGTAGTAGGCGTCGTAGTATCCGGCCGAGAGGGCGTAGGTCCCCAGCATAATCCGCCGCTTCACCTCAGGCCCGAATCCCGCACCGCGCGTGCGCTCGTACAGATCGCGCAATCCTTGGGCTTCCTTCCGCAGTCCGAAACGCACGCCGTCGTAGCGGGCCAAATTTGCGGAAGCCTCCGCCGGCGCCACGATGTAGTACACCGGAAGCGCGAACTCCGTGTTGGGCAGCGACACCTCCCGGATGTCCGCTCCCAGGGATTGCAGAACGGCGATCGCCTCGCGGACAGACCGATCGACATCGGGTTGGATGCCGGGGGGGAAATATTCTTTCGGCACCCCGACCCGCAAGCCGTGCAAATCCGGTTCTCCACTCATCGATCCGCAGTATCCTGGAACCGGATCCGGAAGAGCGGTGGAATCCAACGGGTCGTAACCGGCCATGACCTCCAACAGGAAAGCCGCGTCTTCGACCGTCTGCGAAAGGACGCCGACGCAATCCAAAGACGAACCAAAGGCGATTAATCCGTATCGGGATACCCGTCCGTAAGAAGGTTTTAATCCGACCACGCCGCAATAGGCAGCGGGCTGCCGGACGCTCCCGCCGGTATCGGTGCCAAGGGCGGCGGGCGCCATCCGGGCCGCTACGGCCGCGGCGCTTCCGCCGCTGGACCCGCCGGGAACCCGGTCTGGATCCCATGGATTGCGGGTGTATCCATAGGCGGAATTCTCTGTGGAGGATCCCATGGCAAATTCGTCTGTGTTGGTCTTCCCCAAGGGGATCGCTCCCGCAGCCACCAGCCGGTGAACGGCCGTGGCCGTGTACGGCGGGACGAAATTTTCGAGAATCTTCGAGCCGCACGTGCATCGGTATCCCTTAATGCAGAGGACGTCCTTCACCGCGAGAGGAATTCCGCACAGCAGGCCCGGAGCCTCGCCTCCCTTTCGGAACGCAGCCCACTTTGCATCCGCTTCTCGGGCCGCTTCCTCCGCTTCTCCATCCGCTGTTTGCAGATAGGCATGAATTTTCGGATTCGCCTGTTCCGCCCGCTTGCGGACGCAATCCAAGAGTTCCGCACTGCTCAACGTTCCGTTGCGGAGGGAAGCCGCCGCCTGCCGTAGTGTGAGGTCAAGGGGATTCATTGACGGCCGCCGGATCAGTCGAATACGGGTGGAATCCGGAACATGTGCCGTTCTTGTTCCGGCGCATTGGCCAACCCGTCGTCCCGGTCGAGGGATTCTCCCACCGAATCGTCCCGGAGAACCGAACGCAGGGGAAGCACCGTCGTCGTGGGAGAGATGGATGCCGTTTCCACCTGCCGCAGTCGATCCGCATATTCCAGAATACTGGTCAATTGCTGGCAGAATTTCTCCACTTCTTCCGTGGACAATTGGAGGTGGGCCAACGCGGCAATGTGTTCCACTTCTTTGCGTGTCAGCGGCATGGCGGGATTATACCGCACCAGTTTGTTTTCCCCATTTTCCACGATCCGCCTGTGGAGAACGCGGGATAAATCCGGTTTTTTCCCTGGAAAACGAGATTCTGCGCAAAAAAAAATTTAATGTCTCGTGCGGCGATTGTCTCCGTCTTTGGTCGGAATAAAAAGCATCGAAAAAACCGCGCCATTTCGGCCTTGCTACGGCTCCGGGAATTCTCTTGGGTTCGCTCTCCGCGGATTCGTCCCTCCTTCGGTTTAAGAAAACTGAACCTTAAAGGTTTGTGGAAACCGGCTTATGCACCGAATGGGTTGTTGTCAGACCCATGCAAGTCTGCTAGAATGCGCATCAGTTGTATCTCCCAAACAGCGCAACACCGCAATCCGAAATCCATCCGCAGTAAACACCACGACGGAGCCCGAAGATATGAATCCGGAACAAGCGTGGCAGGCGGCACTCGGTCAATTCCAGCTGGAAATGAACAAGGCGACGTATGATACGTGGGTGCGCGACGCCCGGTTCCTCTGCTATGAAAACGGCGTTTTCACCATCGGCGTCTCCAACGGATACGCGCGGGATTGGCTGGAAGACCGCTTGACGGGACTGGCCAGAAAAATCCTCACCGGGATTTGGGGCCAACCCGTTGAAGTGAAATTCGAAGTTGGAAAACCCGAAAGCACGGAAGAGGCGGAATCCGTGGAGGAGGGAACGGCGGCTCCGGCGTCGGACGAAGGAGTGCCGATCACCATCCCCATCCGCCCAACCGGCAACAACCTCAACCCCCGGTATACTTTTTCCTCCTTCGTGGTCGGGAACAGCAACCGCTTGGCGCATGCCGCCAGCCTGGCTGTCGCCGATAATCCGGCCCAAGCCTATAACCCGCTTTTTCTTTACGGCGGGGTGGGGCTGGGGAAGACCCATCTGCTGCACGCGATCGGAAATTCTTGCATCGAACACGGACTCATGGTGCTGTACGTCACTTCCGAAGATTTCACCAACGACCTGATCAACTCGATCCGTTCCCATACCACCGACGCCTTCCGGGAAAAATACCGCCGCATCGACGTCCTGCTCATCGACGACGTGCAGTTCATCGCCGGGAAAGAATCAACCCAGGAGGAGTTTTTCCACACGTTCAATGCATTGCACGGCCAGAACCGCCAGCTTGTGCTTTCTTCGGACCGCCCGCCTAAGGCGATGGTAACTCTGGAGGAGCGCCTTCGGTCGCGGTTTGAATGGGGTCTGACGGCCGACATCCAGCCGCCCGATATCGAGACCCGGATGGCCATCCTGCGATCGAAAGCGGAACGAGCCGGCAGGACAATGCCTCCGGAGATCCTCGAGCTGATCGCCCGCAGAGTCCAAAGCAACATCCGTGAGTTGGAAGGGGCACTGATCCGCGTTTTGGCGCTTTCCGATTTGGGCGGCATTCCCGTAGGGCCGGAACTTGTCGAATCGGCCTTATCGGATATGCTCCCGAAAAACAGGCGCATCGCACCGACCGCTATCATCGACGCGGTTGCGGGGCAATTCGGCATCGAAAGGGATAAACTCCTTGGCCGGGAACGCTCAAAAGACGTGGTGCTTCCCCGGCAGGTCGCTATGTACCTGATCCGCGAGGAGACCAACGCCTCCCTGCCGGAAATCGGAAACGCCATGGGCGGACGCGATCACACTACCGTGATGTACGGCTGCGATAAGATCAACGACCTGATGGAACAAGACGACAAACTCCGCCGGCAAATTATGTCCATCCGCCAGCAACTGTACCAACCCACAATCACTGCCTGATTTTTTCCGCGTTTATTTTTTTTGGACCCCGGGACAGTCCCCGGGGTCTTTTGCCTTCCGGTTGTTGGGGCGATCCAATGCCCGCCGGTATGCCCCCGGAAACTCAATCGATTCATTTGCCCGCCACGCCCGCGGACCTGTCTCAGGCGATTCCCCTCTTCCAGATAATCGCTATCCGCCGGCACCCGACTTCCATTTTGCTCGGGGGTTCAAACACGCCTCCTATTTACTTCGCGACCGTGGGGCTGTGGACGATAAGTGGAAAACCAAGGAAAAGTCCGATTTTCTTCATAATTATGAGCCTTTCTCAAATTCCGCATCCACAAGGCCTGTGAGTTGTTGCGCAAAGCCCCGCCTGTGGATAAACGGCCTTAATCTGTGGATAAACAGATGTTTTTGGGGAGAGGACTGGGAGGTTTGGGCTATTCTCACAAAAAACGGGTCATTTTAAGACACGAAAAGAACGCGCGTTCTGACCCTTTAATCAGAAAGTTACTTTTGCCGATCCACACGGTTTCCAGCGGACTTCTTTACATCAAGCCGCATTTTTCTGCTTTTTTGTAAATACCCACAGATTCACAGCCCCTACTATCACTACTAATTCCATCCCAACTCTAAGGTATTGCAGATAGATTAAAGAAGGCGGCCGCAGCGGTGGTCACGAAGGGAAGATATAACTGTGGGAAAAGCCCAAACAGAAGCATTATAAAGAGCGCGGCCAGAAAAAAGCTGCGACGCAGCCTGCTTTTTTCTTCCGTGAGTTGCGTGGCGGCAGCAAAATCCAGCATTGGACGGGCAAACCGATAGAGAGAAAACAACCCGGAGGCGATTGAAAAAAAGATCGAAAGCGAAAGAAGTCCGCCGAGGGAAGAAAGCCCATAATGAGACTGGTTGGAAAGCAACAGAGCCATCAGCGGCGGAAAAGAAAGAAGCCCGGGGGCGCCGACCAACGAAAGGGCCGAAATTAATACGGCGGAGAAAGCAAACGGCCTAACGGCGGCGACCCCCAACAAATCCTGTATCCGATCCCCGGCCTGCTTGGGACGGAGGGCGTTGAACGAGATTCCCCAAACCAGAAGGGAAAAGCCGCGTGAGGCCAGAAGGACAACCGCAACCTGAGCCCCAAGCGAATCGGAGAAGGACAGGGCCAACAGGATCGCCCCGAGGTTGCACAACGAGAGGTACCCGACGCAACGGCCAAGCCGCTCCTGAATTAAAGAGAACAGGGCGCCCGTAAAGCACATCCCGGAACCCCCGACCACGAGGATGAGGCTGGTTCCCGGAGATTGGCGCAGCCAGGAAAAACCATCCAAAAAACGGAGCAGAAAGAAAACCGCCGCCCCGATGTACAAAGAGAGAATGGCCGAAACGCTGTAGGGGGGCGAATCGTCGACCACCTCCGGAAGCCAGAAATGGAACGGGGGAAACGATAGGATCAACCCGAAACCAAGCCCAAGAAGGAAAAGAAGCGGCGGGAACTCACCCGCCCCCGCGGGGAGTTTTTCCAAACTCGACAACTCCGAACCCGCCAGGAGGAGGATGATGGTGCCGAGCGCCGAGTAGCAGATCCAGCGAACGGCGCCGCGCGGGGCGGGGTAGGCGGGATCCGACAAAAGCAGGGATAGAAAAAGAACAGAAAGGAAAAGAAAGAAGGCGGCGAAGAGAAAGGGTCGGACGAACAAGGAGGCGGAAAACAAGCCGAGAACGACCAATCCGACCGGCACAATGCCGCGGCTGGGTGGAAGGGCCAGGCTGCCCAAAAACAGAGCCGCACCGCCGGCGAAAAGAAAGACGACGGCCGACTTCAGGCTGGGATCGAAAATGAAAGGCCGGCCCAGGAACAAGAAGGATCCGTCGACAGGAACGGCAAAACCCAGGAGGGACCACGGCGAATCGAGCGGCACCGTGGACGCCAACCAAGCCAATCCGGCGGCAAACAAGGAGGAACAGAGCGAAACCGATCTCGGTCGAAGCGGAAAAAGGAAATATGACGGAACGGCGGCGGCCAAGGGGGCGGCCATAAAAACCAGCGGCGCGTTCACGGCGCGACCTCTTCGGAGGAAGGGGAAAGGGCGTGCGTATATAGGAAGATCAGAGTCATGACTATCGCCAAATCCGTAACGGCCAGAAGGGCAAGCACCAACAAGGATTGCTCAATCCAAAGGTAT
This sequence comes from Anaerolineales bacterium, assembly GCA_016928575.1. Taxonomy (NCBI): domain Bacteria; kingdom Bacillati; phylum Chloroflexota; class Anaerolineae; order Anaerolineales; species Anaerolineales bacterium. The sequence goes on along the minus strand of JAFGKK010000015.1, from coordinate 126,491 downwards.
CCCAATTCAAATCCTTGCAGGAGAGCGAGCAGGCTGACGCCAGAACGGAGCGGGTGCTCCGAAAGCCCGAGGTTCAACAACCCAATCCCGATAAGAAAACAGGAAACGAACAGCAATCCGGCCGGAGGGTTGCGGAAAAGGCCTGCGAATTGGGGAAGCAACGCAAGGACGGACGAAAACAAGAATAACAGGAGGGAGAAACGAAAAAAAAGGTCTATCGGCGCCGTTTTCTCATCAAGGGGAGAGCGAGGTTCGCGGGCAAGGGTTACGGCCAGCAAGGAAACGGCAATCCACCCGACAACGACTTTAACGATTGCCACAGGCGGATCCACAATCGGAAGGACCGACAGGCCAACCCCCAGGGATTGCAGAGCGAAAGCCGGAAGCACATGCTTCCAAGACCGGAAAAGGGTCAGCGCGCAAGCGCCGCCGAAGAGCAGAAGGCCGCCGAGGATAGAGACAAAGCCCTGCACCCTAGCCTCCCCGAAGCACCAGATAAAACAGCAAAGCGAGTCCGAGCGACCACAGCATGGCGCCTTCGCCGCTCAGAAAGCCCTCGACTCCGGAGAAAAATCCGGCGACGCCCCGGAACAATTGGGATACGCCGCGCTGCAAGCCTTCCAGGCGCAACGTCTGTACCAGAAACCGGAACAGGGATGTTTCCGTCCGTTGAAAGCGACGGACCAACGCCATCCAGGATCCGCCGCCGAGCAGCAGGAGTACCGGAGCGGCGAACGCAGGAAGGGACGACGGACCGGGCCATCCGGGATAGCAGAGGAGAAAGAATGCGGCCGCCATCCCCATCGAAAACACGGTCAGGAACAGCGGCTCGTTCGGCGGGAACGTCTCAACGGATTCGAAAGCCGAGCGGAAGAGGGCGCCCAGGATGAAGATCTGGCTTACCGCCAAGGCCAGAAGAACGGGAAACCCGGAAAAGGAAAACAACCCGGGATACACGGACGAACTCCAAGCCGAAAGCGGAGTGAAAGGTGCGCCGGAGAAAAACAAGCCAAGCAGGACAAGAAACGCCGCCGTCCACCGCCGGTGGGGAAGAAACCCAAGGTACAGCAGGAGGATCCCGCCGCCCAGGATCAACAATCCGCCCCCGGCGAGGAATAGCCCTTCCGTGCGGGGGGCAATGACGGCAGAAAGCAGGATGAACAAGGGCAGCAGGTAAAGGAAATCCCCCCTACGTCCGTACGCCGAAACGGAAGCGCTCCATTGCCAGCCGCCGACGAGCAGGAGAACCAAAAGCGGAATGACCGCCCAAAAAAAAACGGGTACACCCCTGGTGGAAAAGTCCGCCGCTGGCCAAATTCCCGCCAAAAGGCAAAGCCCCGCCGCCGGCGATACGACCCGCAAAAAGACATCCGTTCCCGTGGACGGGGTTTGGATGTGGGACACGGAAAATTGAAGCGGGGAGACCGCCACGCGGAGGAGGATGCCGCAGAAAAAAAGGACCGAGGATATGCTTGGAGTAGACGCGATTTCCGCCAGACTCCAACCGGCAAGCGAACCCGACCCCGCCAATTGCGAGAAGAACACGAATACGGAACCGAGCATGTTGGCGGAAAAAATGCCCATAGCATGAGACACCGAAGGCGCGATTCCGGACATCCCGATAACCACGGGGCTTTTCATAAAAAACACGGCAAGAAAAGAGGATATGTCGATCAACGCCCAGGCCAGGATCACCGCCAGAGGATTGGCGGCAAAGCAGGCCAGGATTCCGCAGACGGCCAACCAATAGATAACCGCACGCGCCGTCCGGCCGGGGCTTTGCCGCATCGGGCGAGTCCACTCGATCAGGAGCAACAAACCGCAAAAAAACACGGCGAAGACCACGGCGGAAGGGCCGGCGGTAAAGAGGAGGGGATCGGGGAACAGCGATGGCGGAGACCAGGCGATCGAAAGGGAAGCGGGAAGCCGGATCGGAAGCAGCAGCATTCCCATAGCCGCCAAGGGGATCAGGGAGACAGCGATATGCGCGCTCCGCTTTTCGGGCGGCACAAAAAACGTCGCCAAGGCACCGAGAGACAGCAGGAGCAAAACGATCAGCAGAATCATGGGTCAAATCCGGAAAGAAATTCTAGCATACAACCGGGCGGCCGCTGGGGGTTGGGGCAGAGGGCGGCGATCGTGGCCGAGAAGAAGGCGGAACGACGCTAGGCTGCGGGCAGGGAGAACGGCTCTCTCGAAGAGGGGTGGACGAAAGGAAAGCCGCGCGGACTTGGAATCACGCGCGGTGGGGAAAACGGGCTAGGCTTCCGAGGATACCGGAAGCATTTTTTCCAGGAGGCGCTCCAGGGCCATGGTGTGACTGCAGACTCCGCGGAGGTGGAAGAACTCGCAATCACATGTCCAGCGGCCGTCCTCGAAAAGGACTCGATGGTTGTTGTTGTCCCCGCGGAAAGCGATGGAAAAGCGGTCGAAATGGAAACGATCGGGTTCTTCCGCATAACGCTTGGCTTTTTCGATTTTTCCGATCATTCCGTAATCCATGAGCATCTCCTTAAGAAAAAAAAGGCACGCGGGCCGAGGGCCCCGTGCCTTGTGGTTTCACGTGCAATCTCGATACATACCGCTCATGGCGGTATTCCTCCTGAAAGGGAGATGTTTCGAGTATACGCGATAAAGCGCCGACTGTCAATTGCCCGGAGGCGTATGCAATTCCTGGGAGTGGAAGCGGCGCAGGACTTGTCACGCCTGAGTAGAGGAAAACCAAGCGGCCGTTCCGACGGCGTCAAGAATGATTTATACACTCCTGCGCCCTGAGGGGGATGCGCAGGCAGGAGTACGCTTTATGAATATGGAATGAGCAAACTTGCGCGGGTCACCTCAGCGGAACCGCGCGCAAAGCGATCCCGGTGTAGGAGCCTTCCACGCCGCGGATTTCCTCCGGGGTTCCGCAAGCGACGATCGATCCCCCGCGGATCCCGCCCTCGGGCCCCAAATCGATGATCCAATCGGCCGTCTTAATGACATCGAGATTGTGCTCGATGACGATCACCGTATTGCCGGCGTCGGTCAGGTGGTGGAGGACATCCAACAGCTTCTGGATGTCGGCGAAGTGCAGTCCGGTGGTCGGTTCGTCGAGGATGTAGAGAGTCCGCCCGGTGGAAAGCTTGCTGAGTTCCTTGGCCAATTTCACCCGCTGGGCTTCGCCGCCGGAAAGCGTGGTGGCAGACTGGCCAAGTTTGATGTATTCTAAACCGACGTCCTGGAGAGTCCCCAACAAACGGGAGATGGCGGGAAAGGCAGCGAACAACGTCCTCGCCTCGCCGACATCCAACTTCAGCACGTCGGAGACGGACAGCCCCTTGAATTTCACTTGCAGAGTTTCCCGGTTGAACCGGGTCCCTTTGCAGACGTCGCATGGAATCCACACATCGGGGAGAAAATGCATCTCCACCCGTTTCTTGCCGTGACCCTGACACGCTTCGCACCGTCCGCCGCGGACGTTGAACGAAAACCGTCCGGAGGAATACCCCCGGGCTTTGGCCTCCGGGATTTGAGCGAACACGTCTCGGATCTCCGAATAGACGCCGATGTAGGTGGCGGGATTGGAGCGCGGGGTCCGGCCGATCGGATCCTGGGTGATGTCGATCACCTTGTCGAATTGGTCCAAGCCCACGATTTTTCGAAAGGCGCCAGGTTTTTGCAACGCCCCGTGCAGGCGGGCGGCGAGCGCGGGATAGAGCGTCTCCGCGATCAAGGAGGATTTTCCCGATCCGGAGACTCCGGTGACGCAAGTGAAGAGGCCGACCGGAAATTTGACGTCGATTCCCTTTAGGTTGTTGTGCCGCGCGCCGCGGATTGTCAACCAATGTCCGTTGGGGGAGCGGCGGCCGTTGGGGGCGTCCGATTGCCGGGTTCCCGCGGCCACCACCAGCCGCCCGCTGAGGTACTTTCCGGTAAGGGAATCCGGATCTGCGGCCAAATCCTTAGGGGTGCCGGAGGCGACGATCCGGCCGCCCTGGAACCCGGCGCCGGGTCCGAAATCAACGACGTGGTCGGCGGCTTCGATTGTCTCCCGGTCGTGTTCCACCACAATTACCGTGTTTCCCAAATCCCGCAGACGGATGAGCGATTCCAGCAGGCGGCGGTTGTCGCGGGCGTGCAATCCGATCGACGGTTCGTCGAGGATGTACATCACGCCGACCAGGCCGGATCCGATCTGCGAAGCCAGACGGATGCGCTGGCCTTCCCCGCCGGACAGCGTGGGGGCGGAGCGTTCCAGCGTGAGGTAATGCAGTCCGACGTTCATTAAAAACTCCAGCCGGGCGACGATCTCTTTCAGGAGCTCGTCCGCGATCTGCGATTGCTCAGCCGGCAGCTTCAGCGCGGAGAAAAACAACAGCGCTTCCCCGATGGACAGGGCATGGACGTCGACGATGGTTTTCCCGGCGAACCGAACGGCGGTGGCTTCGGGCCGCAGGCGCGATCCGCGGCAAACGGGACAATCCTGGTACGACATGAATTGCGAGTACCATTCACGCATGCCTTCGGAGTGGGTTTGGTGGTAGCGCCGCGCGGTGGCGGGAATGATCCCTTCGTAGGTGGATTCCCAGGAGCCCTGCCCGCCGCGGTCGTTGCCCCATTCCCAGCGCACGCGCACGCGAGGATCACCGAACAAGAGGCCTTTTTTTACCTTCTCCGGAAGGTTTTTCCAGGGGGTATCCAGGGAAAATTTGTAATGCCGGGCGTAGTTGACGGCTATCACCCGCGCCGATTTGGACGTCCGAATCGGGCCCCAGGCGCGGATGGCCCCGTCGGAGATGGATTTCTCCGGAAAGACGAATTTCTCCGGATCAAAACTGAATTTCTGCCCCAAGCCGTTGCATTCCGGGCACATCCCCAAAGGGGAGTTAAAGGAGAACATCGGCGGGGTTAATTCCGGGAAGGAAATTCCGCAATGCGGGCAGGCGTTCTGCTCGCTCATTTCCAATTCGCGCAGCGTCCCGGTAAAGACCAGGACGGTGCCGCCGCCCACGCGCAGGGTGGTCTCCACCGAATCCGCCAGGCGTGAGCGGAAATCCGCGTTGTCTTCAGCGGGAATTACCAGACGGTCGATGACGACCTCGATGTCGTGCTTGCGGGTCTTTGCCAAGCGGATGGTCTGGTCCAATTCGGTGACGACCCCGTTCACCCGCGCCCTCTGGAAGCCGCTGGCCTTGGCCTCCAGGAGGATGTCTTCGTGGGCGCCTTTGCGTTTGCGTACGACCGGAGCGAGCAGCATGATCTTCGTGCCGGGGCGCAGGGCAAGGATTTGGTCGACGATCTGGGTCGAGGTCTGGCGGGTCACCGGCCGGCCGCACTTCGGACAATAGGGCGTACCGGCGCGCGCGAATAGGACGCGCAGATAATCGCTGATCTCCGTCACGGTTCCGACGGTGGACCGCGGGTTTTTTGAAACCGCCTTTTGTTCGATGGCGATCGCCGGACTTAGCCCACCGATATAATCGACGTGCGGCTTTTCCATCTGGCCAAGAAATTGCCGGGCGTAGGCCGAGAGGGATTCCACGTAGCGCCGCTGGCCTTCGGCATACAGCGTATCAAAAGCCAGCGAGGATTTTCCGGATCCGGAGACGCCGGTGAACACGATGAATTTGTCCCGCGGCAGCACGATCTGAATGTTTTTCAGATTGTGTTCCCGGGCGCCCCGGATCGTGATGCAGTTGGATTCATGGACGGGCATGCTCGGTTCCAAGAAGCGCCGGACGACGCCGGCGGCGGGAAAATCGGATGTCTGGACGGAGAACCGCGGCGGGAGAAAAACCGCTGGGGAAATTCCGAAAGCGATTCTACCAGTATGCTTTCCTTCGAGGGAGGGGGATTTCCAAACGCCGGACGGACGGGCGGAGATCAGGGTTGCGGCCCCGGAACGTCCGCCTTTCGCGGGTGGTACATCATCAACCCCGCGATGATGGTCGCGGTTCCGACGACCAACCCGATGCTTTGCAGGGTTCCCAAATGCGGGGATCCCGGCAGCGGATGGCTGCCCAATCCGATCAGGTCCGCGGTGCTCGACACCGCAACCAGAACGTATCCGGTGGCCGACAACCGGGCGCCCACATCTTCGCGGATGGTGAGCGATTGGCCGGCCGGGCGAAGCAATTTCTCGATGGAGAAGGACGCGATCACGACGCATCCCAGCCCGAAGAGAAACACCACCACTTGGAGGTATCCGATAACCGGTGAGCGGTCCAACCCGAAGAGATAGGGCTGCAGGCCGAGCAGGAACAACGCCAACCCGAGAAAGTCCAGAACTACGAACAGCAACATCCAGCGGGGGTGGAGGGAACGGGAATCGGAGGCCATGGGGAAAAGGTCCGGGGGGATTATACGCTCAACGGACAAGCAGCCATAGGGCGGCCAGAAAACCGAGCGCAAGGATGATGAAAGCCGCAGGCAGGCGGCGGGAGAGCGGATTGCGATCCACCACAACCGGCGATCCGGTGTACAGGTCGAAATCCAGCGTCAGGCGCTGTCCCAACACCCAGGTCAAGCCCGCACCGGCGAGCAAGCCGCCGAGGTGTCCCCAGAGGTCGATTTGCGGATGAAAGCTGATTGCCAAGTTCATCCCGATAACCACCAGGACGTTGGTCAGCATCGACCGGCCGACGGGCCCGAGGATTTTGGTGTTGCGGTATAAAAACACCGCCAAGGCGCCGATCAGGCCAAAGATCGCGCCCGAGGCGCCCAGCGAGGGTGCCGGGTTGAAAAGGAAGCTCGCGGCAACCCCGGCGATGCCGGAGAAGAAATAGATCATCAAGAAGCGTACTCGCCCAAGCAGGCGTTCGATTTGAGTTCCAATGTTGTAGAGCGCGTACATGTTGAAGAAAAGGTGCATGGGGTCGGCATGGAAAAAAATCGGCGTGACGAAACGCCAATACTCCCCTTGACGGATTAATTGGTTGATTTTCAATCCGTACACGGTAAAGGCTGCCCCGAATCCCCATTGTCCGACAAAAACCAGAATCGTGACCGCCAGGATCCCATAGGTAAAAACCGTGCGCACTCCGGCCACGGACGGCGGCCGCATCGGCGGGGGGGCGGAATAGCCCGAAGGATGCATTTCTACAGGACCACCTTTCTGGGAACCGCGCGGCAATGCTCGGCCCGGAGTATGGCGGCGATGGAATCCACCGCCTCATCCAGTCGGCCTTCGGCGTTGACCACGAAGTATTCGAATTCCGGGATCCGGCGCATCTCCTCGCGCGCGGTGCGCAGGCGCAGCGCCATCTGCTCCGCCGAATCGGTCCCCCGCCCGCGAAGCCGGCGTTGCAATTCTTCCTCGGAGCCGGCCGTGAGAAAGACGGTGACCGCCTGCGGGCAAAGGCGCCGGACGGTGCCGGCGCCCTGCACGTCGATCCGCAGGACGACGTCTCTCCCCGAGGCCAGGGCATGCCGAATCTTGGATTTGGGAATCCCGTAATGCTTGCCGTAGACCTCCGCGTGTTCCAAAAGGTCGTTCTCGCGGATCAGATCCTGGAATTCGGCTTCGCTGAGGAAGGAGTAATCACGGCCGTCCTCCTCGCCGGGGCGGGGCGGGCGGGTGGTTGCGGTGACCACGAATTCGAACGGGACGCCGCGCTCCTTCATTCGGCGGACGACGCTGTCTTTGCCGGATCCCGCCGTGCCGGACAGGACGATCAGCAAGGGAGGTGTTTCGCGGGGGAAAAAATCATCCGCCATGATAGCCTCTTGCTATAATAGCCGCCTCGATGATCGAAGCGGCGGAGGTGCGCCATGCCATTCTACGAATACCGATGCGCGGATTGTAAAAAACGGGTTTCTATCCTGCAATCCTACGCCGAATACGGAAAAACCGACCCCATCTGCCCGGAATGCGGCGGCGCGAACCTGCGGCGGCTGATCTCGCGCATCCGCTTCGCCCGTTCCGAGGAAAGCCGCCTGGAGGCACTTTCCGATCCGTCGGCCTGGGGCGGCATCGACGAGCAGGATCCCCGTTCGATGGCCAAGATGATGCGCCGCATGGGCAGCGAGCTGGGCGAAGATATGGGGCCGGAATTCCACGAAGCCGTCGACCGGTTGGAGGACGGGGAGGATCCGGAAGAGATCGAAAAAACGATGCCGGGCATGGGCGGGGGCGCGGAGGGGGGCGGCCCGGACGACTTCGACCTGTAATCGGTTCATTCGTCGAATCCCAGCCGGCCGCAAACCGCTTTACGGATTTGCTCCCAAACCCGTTCTTCCGCTTGGTCGGCGTAGATTCGGATCCAGCGTTTTCCGCCCCGTCGGACCAAAGCCGCGTACCCCGACCGAACTCGGCGGTGAAATTCCACTTCCTGTGCGTCCAGCCGGTTCCAGTCGCTGTCGCTGCGCCGCCTGCGGGCCAATCCGGTTTCAACCGGAAGGTCGAGCAGCAGGGTCATATCGGGAACCAGCGATCCGGTCGCGAACCCGTTGATCGCCTTCAGAAGGTTAAGCTCCAATCCCCGACCGTATCCCTGATACGCCAATGTGGAATCCGCATACCGGTCGCAAACGACGGTTCCGCCGCGCGCCAGGTGTGGGCGGATCAATTGGTTGACCAATTGCGCACGCGAGGCGCAAAACAGGAGGATTTCCGCGCGCGGATGCATGGCCGCATTGGCGTGATCGTTAAGGATCGAGCGGATCTGGTCGCCGATCGAAGTCCCTCCCGGTTCACGCGTCAGCAGCACGTCGCGCCCTTTGCCGCGCAGGTACCCAGCCAGGCGGGAGGCATGCGTGGATTTGCCGCTCCCTTCGGGGCCTTCCAGCGTGATGAAAAAGCCCTTGGCTCGCACGGGAGTCATCAGGTGCGGTAGATCCGCACCCGGCGGCGCGGCTCCTTTCCGAAGGATTGGGAGAACAGATTGGCCTGGCGCGCCATCTGATGCTGCAGGCGTCGGATGTAGGCGGAAGTGGGGGCCAGGTCGATCGACCGCGACCCGTTGAGGATTTCATCGATGGCTTGCTGGGTTTCCTGCATCGCCGAGTCGAGGGAGGGGTTGGCGGAAGGGGTGTGCCCCAGGTCGAAAAGCTCCGAAAGGAAATGCTCCATTTGGCCGACGGTGTTGGAGCGCAGCACGTAGATCGGCGTCCCGCCGCGTTCCGCGTCCTCGATCACCTGCGGGCGGCGGCGGTAATAGGATTTAATGGTGACGATCGCCTCCGCCTGTCCGGCGTCGCCGACCACCACCACCGGCACCTGGAGATAGCGCGCCGCCTGCTCCAATCGGTTTTTCGCCACGCCGTACGGGTAGACGTGGATCGGACGCGACCGGGAAGGCGGCAAATGCGGCGGCGTCGGGGAAAACGGGAGGCTGTCGGGGGCCGGGCTGGGTTCGTAGGCCCGCGGCGTACCGCTCCAGGGCATCGACATGTCCGACGAAGGGCTGCGCCTCGGGCGTTCGCGGCCCGCGGACCCGGGAACGGCGGCGGAGGCGGCCGTCTCCTTGTGGACTTCGCCTTGTTCGTCGACGTACCGAAGCTGCGGCGGAAGGGGGCGTCCGCGCAAAATGGCGTCGACCGACGCGGCCACGTCGTGATGCACGGCCAGCCGTTCGCGGTCCTGGATCTCGACCAGAATCTCGAAGGTCGGCGGGGCGCGGCGCTCGAGCACGGTCTTTTGCGTTCCCCGGCGGCGGGCCTCCTCGTCCGACAGCGTGACGGATTCGATCCCGCCGACCAGGTCGGCGAGGATCGGATTGAGCAGGATGTTGTCGATGGTGTTGCCGTGCGCGGTGCCGATCAGTTGTACCCCCCGTTCGGCGATCGTCCTTGCGGCGGCCGCCTCGAGCTCGCGCCCGATTTCGTCGATGACGATCACTTCCGGATTGTGATTCTCCACCGCTTCGATCATGACTTCGTGCTGCAGCGAAGGCGTGCGGACCTGCATCCGCCGGGCGCGCCCGACCGCCGGGTGCGGAACGTCGCCGTCACCACCGATTTCGTTCGACGTGTCGACGATGACGACGCGTTTGCTCTCGGCCAGAATGCGGGCGGCCTCACGCAGCATGGTCGTTTTCCCGACGCCGGGCCGGCCGAGCAGCAAGAGGCTCTTGCTGGAGACGATCAGATCCTCGACGATGTCGATCGTCCCGTAGACCGCCCGCCCGACCCGGCAGGTCAACCCGACGATGTGGCCGTGGCGGTTGCGGATGGCCGAGATTCGGTGCAGGGTGCGTTCGAGCCCTGCGCGGTTGTCGGCGTCGAATTCCCCGATCCGGCTGACGACGAAATCGATGATCTCGCCGGAGACCTCACGTTGGGCCAGAACCTTTTCGCCGTCCAAGTAGCGCGCGGTCGGAATCCTCCCGAGGTCGAGGATGATCTCCTGCAAGACGTCCCAGCGGCCTTCGGCCCGCAAGGCGGCGCTGATTCCTTCGGGCAGGACGCTCAGCATGATGTCGAGGTTATCGGTGATTCGCCGCTGCGGTGTCATAAGCGTTCCGGGATGATGGAGACCCGTAAGAGGTGGCTTGGGGGATGGGTTTTTCCACGGAGGAGAGCGCCATGCCTTCCTCCAGCGGAAGCGGAACGACAACGCGGCGGACGAAGGCCGCCCGCCGGCTGTGGAGGTTGAAACCGAATTCACGAAGGATGGGGCCCACCCAATCCTGATAGGATCGAACGCGGACGAAGACCGGCCCGGGAGGACGCGGGGAAAGCGCCCCCAGCCACCCCGCGATCCAATCCGCGGCCTTCCTTGCCATGGGATGGAAGAAAGGTTCCATCCACAACCCCAGCGGCCCCGAGCGGACCTGAAAGAAACCTGCCAATTCCCCGTCCTCCAAAAACAGCCATCCCTTCGGCCGGCGGGATAAACCTTCCACTTGATGGACCAGCGCCGGCACAATGGAACAGTATAGCGCATGTACCGCAGTCGCGTCCGCGTCGCGCAGGGCGCGCAGGGAGTCCGGCGGAAGGCGGGATGCTTTCGGAAGGGAACCGCCCGCCTGCCAGATATCCTCCCGGGCGTAGACGGTAAACCCCGCCCGTCGCAGGAAAGCGGAAACTTCGCTCCGATCTTCCGCGTCTGCGAGGATGTGCTGGGCTCGGCGCCGACCGGCAGATTTCAGGAGCGCCTCGATCAGTTCGAACCCCGCGTCGCCGGCGCACAGCTCCTTCGGAGAAAGGAAGCGCAGGCGGGAAGACGGATCTCCCAACCGGTGACTGAGTTGACCGAACCCCGTCGTCCGGCCGGCGCGGTCCACCACGAGAGTCTCCGGCAGAAACACCGGGAGGATCAGCGCCAAAACGGCGTTGCCGAGCGGATGCAGGTCCTGGGTCAGAAGGCTCGGGGAATCCAGGCTGACGCCCCGGGCGACCAAACGTTGCAGGGCAAGAGAATCGCGGAGTTGGAAGGCGTGAACCATGGCTATCCCATGCAAGCAACCATATCCAAGAACAGCCGGTGTAGACGGTCATCGCCGGTGAGTTCCGGGTGAAAGCATGTAGCCAGCCAATGCCGCTGGCGGGCGGCGACGATCGTCCCGTCCGGCAGACGGGCGAGGATCTCGACGCCGCGCCCGGTTCGCAGGATGGCCGGGGCGCGGATGAAGACGGCGGGAAACGAGGCCGGTCCGGCTCCGTCCCGGCGGGGCAGGGTGGGGATTTCCAGATCGATTTCAAAGGATTGCAGCTGCCGGCCGAACGCGTTGCGCTCGACGGCGATGTCCATCAGCCCCAAGAGGGATTGCTCGCGCCCGAGGTCGCTCGCCAGGGCGATCGCCCCGGCGCAGGTGCCCCACACCGCATGGCGCCGGCCGAACGCCTGCAGGGGCTCGACCAACCCGTAGGCTTGGGCTAGGTTGCGGAACGTTGTCGTTTCCCCGCCCGGGATGATCAGCCCGGAGAGGGACGCCAGATCCGCGGGACGCCGGACCTCGACGGCGGGCACGTTAATGCCGCTGAGCTTAATAATGTGCTCTTCGAAATCGCCCTGCAGGGCGAGGACGCCGATGGTCATTCGCGGGAAAGTTCGAACCCGAGTCCGTTGGTCGTCTGAACATCCGTGGATCGGCAGCGCGCCCGTCCGGCCACGCCGGCGCGCAGGACAACGGATCCGGAGATCTGCGCCCGGCGCCGATCGACGATCGTCCGCGCCGCACAGCGGGTGAGACGCCGACGGCGGAAACCCGACTCGGCCAATACGAAAAACGGGAACGCCCGTCGTTGCTTGCGGTCTTTCGCAGGCGCCGGCCAGGGGACGATCAGCACGGATCCGGCGGCGACGCCGGCGCCGCGTTCGGTTTCCGCGATCCGGGAGGAGACCGCGACGGAAGCCGTCGCCGGAAACCCGACATCGCGGGATTCGGATGCAAAGGAAAAGCAGGCGGAGGAATCACCGACGCACATTTCGGAAAACATCCCCGGGCGGTGACGGAGGATCGCCGGGAAATCAATCGTGGTTCCGCGGCGGATACGGATCGCTTCCGACACTACCAACCCCGGCCAGCGATTAATTCCTCTTTCGCCATGGCGGCGATCTGTCGTCCGACCATCGGTTCGCCGAGATCGCGGCTGACTTCGGCGAGGATCTTGGGATCGCGGAAGTGGGTAACCGCCTTGACGATCGCCGCGGCGCGTTTGGCCGGATCGCCGGATTTAAAGATCCCGGAACCGACGAACACCCCGTCCATCCCGAGCTGCATCATCAACGCGGCGTCCGCCGGGGTGGCCACACCGCCGGCGGCGAAATTCACCACCGGCAGCCGGCCGAGCTGCTTGGTTTCCTTCACCAGCTCGAAAGGTGCGCCGATCGATTTGGCGAAGGCCATCAACTCTTCGTCCGGAAGGTTTTGCAGGCGGCGGATTTCGCCCCACACGGCTCTCGCGTGGCGGACCGCTTCGACGATGTCGCCGGTGCCGGCTTCGCCCTTGGTGCGGATCATCGCCGCCCCCTCTCCGATGCGCCGCAAGGCTTCCCCCAAATTCCGGCAGCCGCAGACAAAGGGCACCTTAAACTCGTGCTTGAAGATGTGGTGCTCTTCGTCGGCCGGCGTGAGGACTTCGGATTCGTCGATGTAGTCCACGCCGATGGCTTCCAGCACTTGCGCTTCCACGAAATGGCCGATCCGGCATTTCGCCATCACCGGGATCGACACCGCTTCCATGATCTGCAGGATCAATCCTGGATCGCTCATGCGGGCGACGCCGCCGTCGGCGCGGATGTCGGCCGGAACGCGTTCGAGCGCCATGACCGAGCATGCGCCGGCGACTTCGGCGATTTTCGCGTGCTCGGGAGTGACCACGTCCATGATCACTCCCCCCTTAAGCATTTGGGCCAATCCCTTCTTAACGGTGAAGGATCCGGTTGTTTTTTGAGTTTCCATGGGGCACCTCCGACTGCAATCGACAACAATATTCTACCATGCAGGAATCCGTCATCCCCGGCCGGGTGTGATTATAATGAAAGGATGCTTCCCGATCTGGCTTTGGGCGACGTCGTCCAACTGCGGAAACCACACCCCTGCGGAAGCCGGGAATGGGAGGTGGTCCGCTTGGGGGCCGACATCGGCATTCAATGCCAAGGATGCGGGCACCGGATCCTCCTGGAGCGCCGCGATCTCGCGAAGCGAATTAAAACCATCCTACGTCGAGGATCAAATGGCCATCCACCCGCCGACGGCAAAGCCTAGGATACTGGTTCTCTTTTCCGATACCGGGGGCGGACATCGAAGTGCCGCGCAAGCGGTGATCGAAGTACTGGAGGAAAAACACCCCGGAGAATTCGCCCTGTCCATGGTCGATGTCTTCAAGGCGTATGCTCCATACCCGTTCAACCGCGCCCCGGAGATGTACCCGACCATGGTCAAAGTCCCCAACCTGTGGGGGTTGGGCTACCGGATGGTGGACGGGCGGCGGCGGGCGGCGTTTATGATGGACACGCTTTGGCCGTGGATCCGCCCCGCCGCCAAACAGCTGGTCCGCGAGCATCCGGCGGATTTGATCTTCTGTGTCCACCCGTTGTTCAATGCCCCCGTCTTACGCGCCCTGGGGAAACACCGTCCGCCGTTCATCACCGCCGTGACCGACTTGGTTACGGCTCCGAACTACTGGTTCTACCGCCGGGAGGACGTCTGCGTTGTCCCAACGGATGAAGTCCGCCGCCGAGCGATTCTCAATGGATTAAAACCCGATCAAATCAAGCTTCTTGGATTGCCGATCAGCCGCAAGTTTTTAAGTCCGCGCGATCGGGCGGTCGTGCGGAAGGAATTGGGGTGGCCGCCGGACCGGCCCATGGTCCTGATGGTCGGCGGAGGAGAAGGGATGGGGCCGTTGTTCGACACCGCCCGCCAAATCATGTATACCAGCCCGGAATGCGCCTTGGTGGTGATCACCGGACGGAACGACAAGTTAAGACGGCAGATGGAAAACGCGGACTGGAACATCCCAATCTTCATCTACGGATTTGTGAACAATATGGCGGATTACATGAACGCCGCCGACATTCTGGTAACGAAAGCCGGTCCGGGAACCATCAGCGAAGCCTTGGTGTGCGGCTTGCCGATCATCCTCAACAGCCGGATCCCCGGACAGGAAGACGGAAATGTGCGTTACGTCGTACAGGAGGGGGCCGGACGATGGGCTCCCGGTACGGAACGCACGGCCAGGGCCGTCCGGCGCTGGATCGCCAATCCGAAGCTTCGCGAGAATGCGGCTCTTGCCTGCAAACGGATTGCCAAACCGCATGCGGCGGAGAACATCGCCGATTTAATCTGGGAATGGCTGCCTTATAAAGTGAGCGGTTCTTTAAAGTCGTAAATACCGTTGCGGATGGGGTATCGCCTCCGACAAACACGGCAATTCAGAGACCTTCCGGAGGAAGAATCCGCTTCCTCGAGATCGGTATGTCCGCATTCCGGACAGCGGAAGAAGCCGGCGGGGGTCGGCGGGCCGGAGGAATCCGTCCGCGAGAGGACAAACACGCTGGGGGACAGTTGCCAGAGGTTGCCGGTATAGCCAAGCAGGAGATCCAGGAGGGACAGCAACCGGGCAGGAAAGCGGCGTTTTAAAAAGCCGATTCGAAAATGGGATACGGTTGCCTGGTTGAGGATCGAGAAGCCGGTTTGGGCAAGCCATCTGCGAACCGAAGCTGGATGGAAGTTGAAGTTCAGGGGGAGGTATTCCACGGCTTCCGGCGAAAAAGGATTCCACATTTGACGGTGCAGGAAATACCGAAGGACCGCTTTGGTATTGCGCTTGTTCGCGTACTCCAAGAGAAAATGGGATTTCGGCCGTAGGACTCGTCGGATTTCCCGGAGGGCGGCAGGCGGGTCGGATAAATGGTGCAACGTGCGGATCATGGTGGCGGCATCGAAGAGGCTGGCGGCGAAAGGTATGGCGTAGACGTTGGCCGCGACGAAAAGGAAGCGCCGGGATTCGCCCAACCTTTCCCGGGCTTGGAACAACTGGGTGCGGGAGTAATCCAGGAGGACGATCCGCTCGAAGCCGATATACCGCAAGGTGTTGCGGCCCGCCCCGGCCCCCGCTTCCAAGAGCAACCGGCCTTGCTTGGGCATCAACCGAGCCAACACCCGGGATTCGCACTGGTCCTCATACCGGCGCGTGCCGCTGTCCCAGAACGTACTCTGATAATCGGAGTTTTCGTAGTCGCAAATCGGATGTTGGGTCATAGCCTGCCCGCGAACGCCGATGAGCCCCAGGACGGAAAAATCCGGCGGATTCCACGGCTCGCCGTCTTCGACGAACCTCCCTTAAGTTTCACGTGAAACACGGCCGGATCCTTCCCCTCCCGTTGCAGATTAAGGGCGGGGCGCTCCCCGGACAATGTCTGCGTCAGACGGCGCTCGTCGGAGGGTTGAAGTAATTGTAGACCGCCTTGGAGATATCCGCGATGGTCTTGGATCCGATGTCCCACAGCAGCCAATCTGCCTGCCAGAGGAAGATCGACAATACGTAGTTGCCGCCGGGAGTGTAGACGATGGCCGCGTCGCCGAAGGTATGGAAGATGCTCGGATCCCAACCATGCTTGTGGACCACTTTTGTGCCCTCGGGAACGCCTCCTTGGATGAACACGCCGATGGGATCCTTCGCCAGAAGATCCAGCATGGTCCCGCATTCCTGAGGCGTGATACGGTCAGGATATTTCAGCAGCAATGTTCCGCCCCCAAGATAGCATTGATAGATGTCCTGCATTAAAAGCCCCAAATCCTCCGGGGTCGTCTGATTGTATGGGTCGAGATCCGTCTGGATGTCTTTCCGCTGGTTGGCGGGGGTTTGGATCGGCTTGAGCAGCGGCGAACCCGGCTTGAAATAGCCTGCAATAAAAGTGTTCACCAAGCCGATCTCCGTCATAACCTGGGTGACCAAGAGCGGCCCCTGGGCCGGATCCAGGCTCTGCATCAGCCAGTCGGCGGGGTCGTTTCCGGATTGCACCCCCAGCATATCCTCCAGCCATTTTTCTGTTTCCGCGTCCAACGGCAGATCCCGGTACACGAAAGTGGCGAGAAGAATCGGGATTTTAATCGTGCTAACAGCCGTAAAGGCTGCATCCGGTTCGGTTGGAAAATCCTCGCCGCTCATGTGGATCAGGTGCAGATCCTGTCCGTTCTGCAGGTTGACCATGTAGACGTCCAACAGGCCGTAGAAGTCATCAACGGCCGCCAGCTGTTTGATGAGGATCTCCAGAGAGTCAATGGAAGGCAGGCTGCGCTGGTTGGAAATAACCGGCAAGTTCACCAACCGATGGTCCGGCGAAAACAAGGCCTCCACGATCAATTCAGCCGCTCTCTCCTGATCCAGAACCGTGCCCGGTGTGCCGGCATTAAAAAACGGCCTTCCGGGTTCCGGCTGGGGGGGGATGGGGGGCAGGTCGTACCGTGCGGCGATGTTTTCCACCAGAGTCTGCAGCTGGGTGCGGGAATAATCCGCCATCAAATGGATGGAATATTCTTCGACGGGGGAGTTCCAGAGGTAGTCCCAAAAACCTTCCCAGGACGGCAGCTGAGTCTGATACCTATCCACCTCGGCAAGCATGCTTGTGGAATTCAGAAGGAAGCCGACCTGAGAAGGTTGGATAAAAAAGACGCTTTCGCGGTAATGGGCTTCAATCGGCTGGCTGTAAACCTGTAAAAGCGTTTGCATGGCCTCTTGGGAGGTCATCCCGCCCAAGGATAAGCCGGCGACCGTCACCCCGCGGGGGATCCGCGTTTGATCCCGGCTGTAGCTGACCAACTCGAAAAGGATCATGGCGGCGGTCGCCAGCAGGATCGCAATCGAAAACCAACGGACGAGCATACCGGAAGATCGCAACGACGCCTCCCAGGAAAACGCTTGCAGTATACCAAAGCGTCCGGGCGGAATCGGCCGCCGGCGGAGGGGGGTTCCGGATGCGCGGAAGAAGGTTGGGACCGGCCGCTTTGACTTTGACCACCCCGCGTGCTATGATCAATGCATCATTTTCCATTTATTGCAGCTGGCCTTATCGCGTTTTTTTCAGACTTGGCTTGCCTCTCAATCCCTGAAATCCGCTCCTCCGGGGAATGTTGGTATGCTGGGCGAAAGCGGCCATCTGCTTTCGTTTTTTTGTTTATAAAGGGTTTTCCATGAGCATAGAATTCTTCCTGCGCATCATCGGGATGGTGGTTCTGGTCGTGGTCGGCGGATTTCTGGGAATCCGGTTGGCCGACTTGGCTGAAGTGCCCCGCGAGCAGTGGGCTTCGCTGTTTGCTTCCCTGGGAGCACTGACCGGATTGATCCTGACGCCCTATCTGACCACCCGCCCGTTGCGAGCCCTTCGCCGGAATCTATCGCTGTTGCCGGCGACCACTCTATCGGCGGCGATGATCGGCCTGGTGGTCGGGTTGATCGTCGGGGCGCTGGCCTCGCTGCCGCTTTCGCTGCTGCCGGCGCCCTTTGGAAATCTCCTGCCCGTTCTCGGGGCGCTTTTCTCCTGCTATCTCGGCGTGACCCTGTTTGTGGTACGCCGCGACGACCTGTTCGCCGTCTTCGGCGGCAAATTCTCCGGATCCGCGCCGGCCCTGGAAGAACGCACAATCCTATTGGACACCAGCGTCATCATCGACGGACGGATCGCGGACGTTGCGGCGACCGGATTTCTGCAATCCACCATGCTGGTCCCGCGGTTCGTCTTGAACGAACTGCAGTACATTGCGGATTCCTCGGAACCGATCCGGCACCAGCGCGGACGGCGCGGCCTCGAGGTTCTCAACCGGCTGAGGAAGGACACCCGCACTCCGCTGCGGGTCACGGATTTGGATGTGGAGGAGATTCACAGCACGGATGAAAAACTCATCGTTCTGGCGAAACAACTGCACTGCCCGATCCTCACGAACGACTACAACTTAAACCGGGTCGCCGAACTTCAGGGTGTGGTGGTCCTGAATTTGAACGACCTGGCCAACGCGATCCGGGTGATCTTCCTGCCCGGAGAAACCCTGCCGGTATACCTGATTCAAGAAGGAAAGGAGCCGGGGCAGGGGGTGGGGTACCTGGAGGATGGAACGATGGTGGTGGTCGACGAAGGGCGAAGGTTCCTCGACCGGACGGTGACGGTCGTGGTCACCAAAGTACTGCAGACTTCCGCGGGGCGGATGATCTTCGCCCGGATCGACAACAGCGCTCCCGTGCAGGGCAAGCCGCATTAATCATCCCCCGCAGACAGGAATGGCTTATGGCCCTTATCGTGTACAACAGCCTGGTCCGCAAACTCGAGCCCTTTCAACCCATAACCGAAGGGCGGGTTCACATCTATGTCTGCGGACCGACGGTATATGCCAGTACGCACATCGGACACGCAAAGACCTACGTCTCCTTCGACGTGATTGTCCGCTACCTGCGCTACTCTGGATACCGGGTCCGCTACGTGCAGAACATCACCGACGTCGGCCACCTGCTCGACAGCGGAGAGGACCGGATCCTCAAAGGATCCGCACGCGAATCCATGGAACCGATGGAGCTCGTCGAACGGTACACGCGGGAGTATTTCGAAGGGATGGACGCTTTGGGAGTGGTCCGGCCCGATATATCGCCGCGCGCCTCGGCCCACATTCCGGAGCAGATCGAATGGGTCAAACGTCTTCTGGAAAATGGGCATGCCTACGAGCAAGACGGCTCGGTGTATTTCGACGTCCGTTCGTTTCCGGAATATGGAAAATTATCCGGTCGTCGGGTGGAGGAGCAGGAAGAAGGCGCGCGGGTGGAAGTCCGTGAAGAGAAGCGCCACCCCGCGGATTTCGCCTTGTGGAAGAAGGCGGAGCCGGAGCACATCCTGCGCTGGCCTTCGCCCTGGGGGTGGGGGTTCCCAGGATGGCACATCGAATGCTCGGCGATGAGCACCAAATACCTCGGCGAAACCTTTGACATCCACGGCGGCGGCGTCGACAACATCTTCCCCCACAACGAGTGCGAGATCGCCCAGGCGGAAGCCGCCACCGGCAAGCCGTTTGCCAGGTATTGGCTGCTGACCGGATCGCTGACCGTGGGCGGCGTGAAAATGAGCAAGAGCCTGAACAATTTCGTCTCGCTGCAGGATGCGCTGGCCCGATTCCGTCCGGAGGCGATCCGCTTCTTCATTCTCTCTGGAAATTACCGCAGTCCGCTGGATTATTCCGAAGAGGCGATGCGGGGGGCGGTCCGCGGATGGGAGCGTCTGGTCGGGCCGTATGCCGCGCTGGTCCAGCGGCTGGCGGCGCCGGAGGCGGGGGATCCCACTCAAAGCTCAGCGGCATCCGCGCTGGCGGAGGACGTCCGCCGCCGGTTCCGGGAGGCGATGGATGAAGATTTCAACGCGCCGGCGGCGATCGCGGCCCTGTTCGAGTTCACCCGCGAGGTGAACACCGGGCTGGGAACGGACAAGGGGTTTCGCCGAAAGGATCAGGAGCTTTTCGCGGCCCTCTACCGCGAGTTGGCCGGCGATGTGCTCGGGCTGCTGCCGAGGGGCGACGGCGGTTCTTCGCCCGACCGGGAGGCGTCGTTGATTCGATTGCTGGTGGGGTTGCGCGACGAGGCCCGCGCCCGCAAGGATTGGACACTTTCGGATTCGATCCGCAAACGGCTCGAGGACATCGGAGTAATGCTGGAGGACGGCAAGGAAGGCACGACCTGGAAGATCCAATAAATCCGCCGGTGAGGTTCCCCGCTCAATGCCACGCAATCCTCTCGGCCAACGCCTTCATCCGGGGAACACCCCGGCCTTTTTCTACCGGCGGAGCCGACCGCCGGTGCTGAAGGCCGATACCTCGGCAGGGAAACCGTGAACCGGGAGTGGATCTACGGCCGCCAAGCCGTGCGCGAAGTGCTGCGGTCCGGACGCCGGACCGTTTTCCTCGTCCGCCTGGCGCACGGGGCGCAGGCGCAAGGTGCTTTGGGGGAGATCCTCGGGCTGGCAGGCAAGAAAAACCTACCCGTGGAAAAGGTGGCCAACGAAATCCTCGACCGCTTGGGAGGAAACCATCAGGGGGTGGCCGTCCAAACCGAAGCGTATCCGCTCGCACCGCTGGAGGAAATCCTCGCCCGGGTGGAGCGGGAAGGTCCGCGGGCGTTGGTGTTGATCTTGGATCAAATTCAAGACCCGCAGAACCTGGCCGCGCTACTGCGCACGGCGGAGGCCGTCGGCGTGCAGGGGGTGGTGCTACCGCCGCGGCGGGCGGCGGGAGTCACACCGGCGGTGGTGAATGCGTCGGCGGGGGCGGTGGAGCATCTGCAAATCGCCCAGGCCAACCTGGCCCAAGCGATCGCGGAGTTAAAGCGGCGGGGGATCTGGGTGGCGGGATTGGACGCCGACCCGGCGGCGGAATCCATCTTCGAGGCCGGCTTAGACGGCCCGCTCGCGCTGGCGGTCGGCAGCGAAGCAGAAGGTTTGAGGCCGTTGGTGCGGAAATCCTGCGACCGGCTGCTGCGACTTCCGATGCGCGGAAAAATCCAATCCTTAAACGCCGCCGCGGCCGGATCCGTCGCACTGTATCTGGTTTTCCGGCGGATGGCCGAACCTCCTTCCGGATGATCCGCCGGCTTGCGGCGGTCCTCCGATTGCGGCGATGCGGAAAGAGACGCAGGATGTGGGTTCTCGGAATCGCGCTGGCGTTGTTGATCTGCGCCCTGGTCCTATGGGGAATCTCGGCTTGGCAGCGCAGGCGTCTGGCGCTTCCGAGCGGGCGCGTGATCCATATCGACACCGGGCATCTGCGGAAACCGGAAGGGACTCTGTTTTCCCCGAATTACTCGCTCGTGGGCCGGCCGGATTATCTGATCAACCAGGGCGGAAGGATCATTCCGATCGAAGTGAAATCGGGCCTGGCGCCCCTTACGCCCTATCCCTCGCACCTCTTCCAATTGGCCGCCTACGCCATCCTCGTCCGGGAGCATTTCGGACGCGTCCCGCCGTACGGAATTCTCAAATACCGGGATCGGGCCGTGGAAATCCCCTTCACCCAGAATCTGCTGGATGAGGTTGCGGCGATTACGGAGGAGATGCGCAGGGATTTATCCGCTGCGGTGGTGGACCGCTCCCATTCGGAAGCCAACCGCTGCCGCGCCTGCGGATACCGGGATTCCTGCGACCAGCGGCTGGCGTAATTGGCCTCCGTTTCTCCTGCTATAATTTATTCATCCTATGACGGACCAATTGCCGCGCCCCATCCCCCAGCGGATCGCGCTGGTGTTCAATCCGGTGATTTCGGATGCTGAATCCATCACCCGGGAAATCGGCGGATTCATAAAATCCGCCGCGCCCGCATCCGCCGTGGGAAGCTGGTCGCAGAAGGATTTTCCGGCTGCGGTAAGGGCGGAAGGCTTCGACATGGTGGTCGCCCTTGGGGGAGACGGCACCATGCTGAGGGTCAGCCACGCCTGTGCACGGAAAGCGATCTCGGTCCTGGGGGTGAATCTCGGCCGACTGGGTTTTCTGGCGGAGTTCGAGCGCAACAATTGGAAATCCGGCTTGGAGCGGGTTCTGGCGGGCAGATACTGGATCGAGATTCGGATGATGCTGCATGTGAAACAGGAACGGGATGAAGAATGCCTGGGGGAGTGGGATGTGATCAACGAATGCTCAGTCAACCGCGCGGGCGGGTTAAAGGTGGTCCGGATGGAAACCACGGTCGACGGCCAGCCGCTCACCACCTACGCCGCGGACGGATTGATCACCGCCACGCCGACCGGTTCCACGGCGTATGCGCTGGCGGCCGGGGGGCCGATTCTTCCGCCCGAACTGCGCAACATCCTGCTGATCCCGGTAGCCCCGCACTTATCGGTGGAGCGCGCCATCGTTCTGCCCGACGGGGCCGAGGTGCAAATCCGGGTCCACACCGGATCGCCGGCGGTGCTCTCCTGCGACGGCCAGCATCAGGAGGAAGTCTTGGACGGCGACCGGATCGCCATCCGGTCTTCCGAACTGTCGGCGCGGTTCATCCGCGCCCAGGGGCGGGGGTATTTTTACCGCAACATCGCCGCCCGATTGAACAGGAATCCGCAAACCGGAAGATAACATCGGAACGACGCCATGGACGAACAAACGTTGACTTGCGCATATCATCCCGGGCGACCCACTTCACTGCGCTGCAACCGTTGCGGTCAGCCGATCTGCACACAATGCGCCGTCCGAACCCCGGTCGGGTACCGCTGTCGGCAATGCGTCCGGGAACAACAGAAGATCTTTGATACGTCGAAATGGTACGATTTTCCTGTGGCGTTCGTCGCGGCGGCGTTGGTCTGCGGGGCAGGTTCCATTCTGAGTGCCTTCATCGGTTTCTTCATTTTGTTCGTCGCCGCATTTGCCGGCTCCATCGCGGCCCGGGCCGTTGCTTGGGCGGTCCGGCACCGGCGCAACAAATACCTCTGGCTGGCGGCGGTGGCGGGCGGGGTCGCGGGAAGCCTGCCGATCATGATTCCAACCTTGGCGCTGGTCTTGGTCTCCTGGGGGCAGGTCGGCGCCGAGGGATTGTTCGCACTGGGATTTCAGCTGTTGTGGCCGGGGGCATACATGATCATCGCGGTCGGGGTCTTGGCGGCGAATATGAAGGGCGTTCGAATCCTATAGGGAGGAAGGGGAGGCGCAAATATGGGACCCAGTCTAATCATCTTCGGCGTGGTGATGGTTCTGCTCGGAGCCGGTGTGTTCTTCCCCGCCCGCAAGGCGCGTATGCTTGACCAAGCTCGGGAGGCATGGCCGCAGGTTCCGGGGACCGTGACCTCGTTGGAGGTCGTGCCGCAGCCGCCGCTGAAGATTCGATCGGGGAAGGAAATCATTCAATACGACATCTCGATAAACTATCAATTCCGCACCGGCGGCCAATTGCATTTCGGCTCCGCGGTTTCCCTGCCGCGCCATCTGTACAGCAAGGACGAGGCGGACCGGATCGCCGCGCGCTACCCGGCGGGAGGGGCGGTGACCGTCCGCCATCATCCGGAGAACGTCCGCGAATGCTATTTGGAGATCGAGAAAACCGCGAAAAACTACAGGGCAAGCATCGCCTGGATGGTGTTCGGCGGACTGCTTGCCCTGTTTGGATTGTTGTGGGGAGCGGGATAGGCGTTTTCCGGGAAGGAGCCGGCACCGCATATGCTGCGGGAACTCCGCATCCGCAATTTTGCGATCATCGAGGAACTGACCCTGCGGTTCGAGCCGGGGTTGATCGTACTCACCGGCGAGACCGGCGCGGGCAAATCCATCATCGTCGACGCGATTGAATTGCTGCTCGGCGGACGGGGCGACGCCAACGTGATCCGGTCCGGCGAGGAGACCGCCTCGGTGGAGGCGGATTTCCAACTCCAAGGCGGGATCCTCGACGAAGTCCGCGGAATTCTGGAAGCCGAAGGGTTGTGGGAGGGGGACAGCGCCGTCACCCTCGGCCGGGAGGTCCGGCGCGGGGGGCGCAACATCGTCAGGGTGAACGGGCGGGCGGTGAACTTGGCCATCCTCCGCGAAGTAAGCCAACTGCTGATCGACGTCCACGGCCAATCCGAGCATCTTTCCCTGCTGCGCACGCGCGAGCACCTGCGGCTGCTCGACCGGTTCGCCGGCTTGGAGGAGCGGCGAAGGGAATTCTCCCTGCAGGCGGAAATGCTGAAGGCCGTTCGCGAAGAACTCGAACAGATCCGGGCCGGGGAGCGCGACGCCGCCCGAAAAACCGACATGCTCACTTACCAGATCGGCGAGATCGAGGCGGCGCGGATTCGGCCGGGGGAGGAAACCGGCCTGCTGGAAGAACGCACCCGCTTGGCGAACGCAGAACAATTGGCGACGCTTTCCGACCAAGCCCTCCTTGCGCTGGATTCCGACGAGGAGGAGCTTCATCCGGCGACCACATCCCTCGGCCAGGCGGCGCAGGTCCTGGCGGCCTTGGCGAAGATCGACCCGGCGCTGAAGGGGGAGAGTGAAAACGCCCAGGCGGTTTTGGATCAGGCCGCCGAGCTTTCGAAGGGGCTTCGCGCCTACCGGGATTCGATCGAATTCAACCCAAAGCGCCTGGAGCTGGTGGAAGAGCGCGTCGAACTCCTGCGGACCCTCAAACGCAAGTACGGCGATACGCTGGAGGCGGTGCAAGCCCACGCCGAACAAGCCAAGCGCGAGCTGGAAAGCATCACCCACGCGGACGAGCGGCGGGCGGAGTTGGAAGGCCGCGAGCAGGCCCTGCTTCGGGAAATCGGCCGGCAAGGGGCGGAGCTTTCCGAGTTGCGGGCCCAGGCGGCGGAAACGCTGGCCCGCGGCATCGAAGCCGAACTCTCGGAACTTCGTATGGAAGGGGCGAAGTTCGCCGTGGACCGGCACTGGACGGAAAGCCCGGACGGAGCGATCGTCGGCGGAAAGCGAATCGCGTTTGATTCCACGGGATTGGACAGCGTGGAGTTCCTGGTCGCGCCCAATCCCGGCGAGGGACTCAAACCGCTCGCCAAGGTGGCCTCCGGCGGAGAAACCTCGCGCTTGATGCTGGCCTTAAAAAGCGTGCTGGCCCGGGCGGACCGCACGCCCACGCTGATCTTCGACGAGATCGACCAGGGCATCGGCGGCCGGGTGGGGATGGTCGTCGGCCGCAAGCTTTGGCGGCTGGCGCCGCGGCACCAGGTCTTCTGCGTGACGCACCTCCCGCAACTGGCCGCCTACGGCGACCGGCATTTGCGGGTGGAGAAATCGGTGCTGGGAAAACGCACCCAAACGCAAGCGAAGCTTCTGCACGCACGGGATCGCATCGCCGAGCTGGCGGCGATGCTGGGAACCCTTTCGGAAACCACCCGCGAATCGGCTGAAGAAATCCTTCAATTGGTTGAGCAGGAGAAGCAGGCTTCCCGGCAGGCGGGATAGCCGCCGTGCGCGTTTCTCCGGATCGGAATTCCACGGTACGGCCATTGCGACCGGCGTCTGCCTCCGGTCCAACGGGAGAACCGAACAAGGAGGATATGCGATGTGGGATATCTTCATCGCCTTCATCATGATCGGCGCCGGGATCATCCTGGCCTTCTACCAACTCCGGCGATGGATCGCCGCCAAACGCTGGATCCATCTTGTCGTCATCCTCACCGTAGTGGTCAGTGAATTCGCGCTTGTTCGAGGGTTTACCGAATCGCTGATCGTGATGGTCTTTGCGGTCATCCTGGCTTTCGTGGCGGAAAATAAACTTGGCCCCGGAGGGGCTTCGTAATCCCCCGGGTTGGAAATGGGCGGCTTCGGACCGCCCGGCAGGCCGGCACAGCAAGCGGATGGTATAATCGGCACAAATCCATATCCTTCGGGGCCGGGTGAGGGCCGCAGGCTGGCCCAATTCCCGATCGGCGGTAAGCCGGCGAAATGCCGGCAAGCCCGCGAGCCGGTGCGGAATTTCCGCACGGGCATGATCCGGTGAGAAGCCGGAGCCGACCGTACAGTCGGGATGAAAGAAGGTCGTTTCTGCACGGATGATTTCCGGACCCCGAAGCCCAAAAGGTTTCGGGGTTTTTTCTTAAGCAATCCATCGCAACGAACCGGAGTGCCGCCGAAAGAGGAAACGAACCTTCCACCGCGAATCGGCGAAGGCCGCGAGGAAGCCTTCTTCCATAGTTGCCACGGCGCTCTTTGCGCCTTGGCGGTGTAAGGGAGGCAAACGGGAACGCAAGATGTCAGGATTCGAATTGGGAAAACCCACCGCGGTGCGCGTTAGAAAATCCTCCGCAATCCGAGCGCTCCCCGTTATGGCGGCGATCGCTGCCTGCGGAATCGCCTGGCAGGCGGCTGCCGCGTTATCCGGATTGCCCGCCTTCATCCTTCCCGGACCGGCCGGCGTGGCCGAACGCTTCTTGGAGGCGGCGGCCGACGGCAGCCTGCTGCGCCACGCACTCTATACGCTGGAGGAAGTGCTGGCCGGGATGGCGCTCGGCGTGGGAGCCGCCGCCCTGATTGGGTACCTGTTGAGCAAGTCGCGGCTGGCTGAGCGGATTCTCGCGCCGTATATCGTCGCCACGCAGGCCGTTCCGGTGGTGGCGATCGCTCCGCTGCTGTTCATCTGGCTGGGAAGCGGCCTGCCCACCAAGGTGCTGATCTGCGCGCTGATTGTATTCTTCCCGGTGCTGGTTAATACCGTGGTCGGGCTGCGGTCGGTATCGGCGAATCTGCGAGAGTTAATGCGTTCGCTGGGGGCGACGCCTTGGCAGAATTTTCTCCATTTGGAACTGCCGGCCGCTCTGCCGATCCTGCTCGGCGGATTGAAGGTGGGCGCCACGCTCTCGGTCATCGGCGCCGTGGTCGGCGAATTCATCGCTCCCGACCGCGGATTGGGTTTCCTGATCAGCGTCGCCCGCGGGCAGTACGACACCACAATGGTGTTCGTCGGAATCTTCGCCCTGGTGGCCATGGCCGTATCCCTGTACGCCCTGGTCGCCTGGGCGGAAGGAAGTTTTCTAAAATGGAGGGAGTGAAATACCGTCACTGTTCCGCCGTCAGCCGGGAAAGGGGTGGGGGAGAAGAGAGTAGAAAACCAGTGCGGGGAAACGAGAAACCATAATAAAAGGAGAGAAAAGAAAATGAAACGCATTTTGGTAGGGACAATCGGCATCCTCCTGCTGGCCGCCTGTTCGCCGTCCGCCGGAGAGAAATCCACGCCGACGCCGGACCAATGGCCGCTGGAAGAAATCCGATTGCCGATGGGGTACATACCCAACGTGCAGTTCGCGCCGTTCTATGTGGCGGTGGAGAAGGGGTATTTCCAGGAAGAAGGAATTAAGGTCGAGTTCGATTATAAATTTGAAACCGACGGGGTGGCGCTGGTCGGCGCCGGAGAACTGCCGTTTGCGGTGGTTTCCGGGGAACAGGTCCTGCTCGCGCGGGCCCAGGGACTGCCGGTGGTGTATGCCATGGCCTGGTGGCGGGATTATCCGGTCGCCGTCGCCGCCCTTGAAGAAACCGGAATTCGCACGATGGAGGACCTGAAGGGGAAAAAGGTCGGCATTCCGATCCTGGCCGGAGCTTCCTACGTCGGGTACCGGGCCCTGCTCAACGCCGCCGGAATCGCCGAGGAGGAAATCGCCTTAGAGGTGGTCGGATACAACCAGGTGGAGGCGCTGGTCGCCGGCCAGGTGGATGCCGCGGTCGTCTACGCCAACAACGAACCCGTCCAACTCGCCGCGCGCGGCTATGCGGTGAACGTGATCCGGGTCGCGGATTTTGTCGACCTGGCTTCGAACGGATTGCTGACAAATGAAAAGACGCTTGCCGGGCGCTCCGAGCTGGTGCGCGGGATGATCCGCGCGATCCTACGCGCCGTGGAAGACACGGTCGCGGATCCCGAGGAAGCGTACGGCATTTGCCGAAAGTACATCGAAGGCTTGGCGGAGGACGATCCGATCCAGAAGCAGGTCCTGGACGAAACGATCGCGTTTTGGAAGGGCGACCAACCCGGATGGAGCGATTTGGCCGCCTGGCAAAACATGGAAGATACGCTGCAGTCGATGGGTCTGTTGACGGAGGATATCGACGTCACCCTGGCGTTCACCAACGATTACCTGCCCGGGTGAGGTTTGAAAACCGGCGAGGAACCATCGACCATCGCCGACCGATCTTGAAAGGGCTTCCGGAGGCGGAGAGGCGTGAGACCCCCGATCATCGAAGCGATCGGCCTGACGGCAAAATTCATCGGGCCGGAAACGGAGCTGCGGGCGCTCAGCGATGTGTCTTTTTCCGTCCATCGCGAGGAATTCATCTGCGTGGCGGGGCCTTCCGGCTGCGGAAAAAGCACCCTGCTGCGCCTCCTCGGCGGATTGCTGCGTCCGACGGCAGGGCGGGTGTTGTTCGAAGGCCGGGGACTCGTCAATCCGTCGCCGCGGATCGGGTTTGTCTTCCAACGGGCGAATCTGATGCCTTGGCGGAGCGTCGAAGCGAACATCCGCCTGCCCCTCGAATTGGGCGGCACATCCCGCGCCCAAGCGGCGCGGACGGTCGCCGGCCTGACAGCGTTGGTCGGGCTGTCCGGTTTCGAGCACAGCCTGCCGCGGGAGCTTTCCGGCGGGATGGCCCAGCGCGTCGCCCTGGCGCGGGCTCTGGCCCATGATCCGGAGGTGTTGCTGCTTGACGAACCCTTCGGGGCGCTGGATGCGATGACCCGCGACCGGATGGGCGCCGAGCTGATGCGCATCACCCAAGCCCAGCGGAAGACGGTGGTGATGGTGACGCATTCGATCCCCGAGGCGCTCCTGCTCGCCGACCGGGTGCTGGTGCTCTCATCCCGTCCCGGTACGCTGAGGATGGAACTGGCCGTCGATCTGCCCCGGCCGCGACGGGAAGAGATGGCTTACACGCGCAGGTTTGGCAAGATGGCCGAAAGGATCCGGGCCGCGATCGGGGAGGCGGTATAATCTGAGCCCCGATGGTGTCCATCCTTCTCGGCGGATCGCGCCGGGAAGGCCCACGCCCCAGTAGCTCAATGGATAGAGCAGGGCACTCCTAAGGCCAAGGCTGGGGGTCCGATTCCCTCCTGGGGCACAAGAAAACGCCGGAAGCGAATCCGGCGTTTTGTTTTTCCATCCGGCTTCGGACGCCGGACAAACGCTCTATGCTATACTCACGGCGGCGGGCACTGGAGGTGAAATGGAATTATTGAAGGAACGCATTCTGAAAACCGGCCGCAACCTGGGCAACGGAATCCTGAAGGTCGACGGGTTCATCAACCACCAGGTCGATCCGATCCTGATGGACGAGTGCGGCAAGGAATTCGCAAAGCGCTTCCAAGGGGTCGGTGCCGCCAAAGTGCTGACGGCGGAAATTTCCGGAATAGCCCCAGCGCTGTTGACCGCGTTGGAACTGCGCCTGCCCGTCGTTTACGCCCGCAAGACCAAACCGATCACCATGCCGGATCAGGTGTTCCTGACCCTGGCCCCCTCGCACACCAAAGGACGGACGATCGAGCTGATCGTCTCTCCGGAATTCCTCGTGGAAGGGGATAAAGTCCTGATCATCGACGATTTCCTGGCCACCGGACAGACCATCCTCGGGTTGGTGCGGCTGGCACAGGCGGCCGGGGCGCAGGTGGTCGGCATCGGCGCGTTGATCGAGAAAACCTTCGACGGCGGCCGGGAGTTGCTGCGATCCGTCGGCGTTCCGATCGAAGCGCTGGCGGTGATCACTGATATGCAGGATGGGAAGATCGTGTTCGCGCCCTAGCGAGTCGATTACTTACGGATGGCAAATCCGGCGGTTCCCGTCGTCCCCCCTTCTTCATGGATCGTCGATCAATGGGGGGACATTGATTCACATGGGCGGGCCTGCGGAAGGATGCGCCCTTCGGCGCAAAGGTTTGGCCGTCGTCATAGAGGAAGGGGATTTTCCCGCAGGCGGCAAAAATGACCGCGGGATCGATCCGGGAATTTGGAGAGTCTCCATGGATTCCGTCTCCGTTCTGGATTTTGGATCGCAATACTCCCAACTGATCGCCCGCAGGATCCGCGAGGCGCAGGTGTTTTGCGAATTATTCCCCTTCGACGCGCCGGAAGAAAAGGTCGCAGCGCGAAATCCGACGGCGTTCATCCTCTCCGGAGGACCGAACAGCGTGTACGAACCGGGCGCACCCGCCCTGCCCCCCTACGTGTTGGCTTCCGGCAAACCCGTTCTGGGGATTTGCTACGGGATGCATCTGTTGGCCCGCGCGCTAGGCGGAAGCGTGGCGGCTTCCGATCGCCGCGAGTACGGCCGGTCGGAAGTCCGGCCGAACTCCGGATCGCTTCTGCTTCCCAAAGCGGCTTTTCAGGCTTGGATGAGTCACGGCGACCGTGTGGAACGGCTCCCGGAGGGGTTCCGCGCGACGGCTGTCAGTGACAACTGCCCGACGGCGGCGATGGAGGATCCGCGGCGGCGGCTTTTCGCGCTCCAATTCCATCCGGAAGTGAACCATACCGAGGGCGGGAAGGAAATGCTGGCCGCGTTCCTGCGCGCGGCAGGGGTGAAATCCGAGTGGACACCCGAATCGGTCGTCGAAAGCTGCGTTGCGGACATCCGTCTGCGGGTCGGCGAAGCGGCGGTGGTGGCGGGTGTGAGTGGCGGGGTGGATTCGACCGTAGCGGCGGCGCTGGTCCACCGCGCGGTTGGCGATCAGTTGACCTGCATTTTCGTCGACACCGGGATGCTGCGATCCGGCGAAGGGGAGGCGGTGACGGCCGCTTTCCGCGGAACGCTGGGCGCCCGGCTGATTGCAGTGAACGCCGCGGAGGATTTTATCGAGGCGCTGGCCGGAGTAACCGATCCGGAGCGGAAGCGGAAGATCATCGGAGAAAAATTCATCCGGACCTTCGAGCGCGAAGCCCTGCGCACGGCGGGCGGCGGCGGGCCCGCGCGCTTCCTGGTGCAGGGAACGATCTATCCGGACGTGGTGGAAAGCCGCGCCGCAGAGCGCTCCTCGGCCGATAAAATCAAAACCCACCATAACGTCGGCGGCCTGCCGAAGGATCTCGGATTCGACCTTGTCGAACCTTTGCGTTACCTGTTCAAGGACGAGGTCCGCAAAGTCGGCGCCGAACTCGGATTGCCCGAGGAACTCGTTTGGCGCCAGCCGTTTCCCGGGCCGGGCCTTGCGGTGCGCTGCCTGGGCGAAGTCACTTGGCCGCGGCTCGAGATCCTGCGGGCCGCGGAGAAGATCCTGTCCGATGAATTGGCCGCGGCCGACATGATGCGCAACGAAACGTCGCAGGCCTTCGCGGTCCTGTTGCCCGTCCGGTCGGTGGGCGTCATGGGCGACGGACGGACCTATCAGGAAGTCTGCGCCATTCGGGCCGTGACGACGGAGGATTTTATGACCGCCGACTGGGCCCGTCTGCCGCACGGACTTTTGGCGCGCATCTCCGGTCGGATCGTCAACGAAGTGAAGGGGATCAACCGGGTCGTCTACGATGTGACCAGCAAACCGCCGGCGACGATCGAATGGGAATGAGCGCAGCTGCGTGACGCCCTTCCGCATCATCCGCGAAAGCGTCCGCATCACCTTCCGCTCGCGGTCGTTGTGGATGCTGGCTTTGCTTCTCTACCTGGTCATGATCCCGGCGTTGATTCTGACCGGAGGGCTGGGCGCCGCCGCGTCGACCGTGATGCTCCACGCGCGGCAAAACCCGCTCGGCGCGGCCGCGGTTCCGCTCCCGGCTTTTTCCGCGGTCGAAGGGATTCTCTTGCTCCTGGCTTTGCTGTTTCTGCTGACCGTCACTTCGCTGCTTTCGTGGGCGGTCCAGGCGGCGATGGTCCGCGCCGCGGATGCGGCGGCAAACGGGGAAACGGTATCGGTCTGCGAGGCGCTCAACCTGGGCCGGGAACGCTGGGTCGGTCTTCTCAAGCTGGCCTTCACGCTGGGTTTCCTAATCCAGGCTTTGGGAATTCTCCCCGCCCTGTTCGCAGTCCTGCTGCGCGACAACACGGCCTGGGGCTCCGCGGCGGCGCCGCTGATCCAAACCTTCCTCTCGCCGTTCAACGTCGTCCTGGGGGTGGCGGTGTTCCTGCTGATGATGTCAATCGCGCTGGAAGGCGCGCGCCCGCGGACGGCCTTGGGGAGGATCGGCCAACTTGTCCGCGCGGGATGGCGTGGGTTCCTGCTCGCTTATTTGGTGCAAGGCGCCCTTGCCCTGACGGTGGCGTTCGTGTTCGCCTTCGTTCTGGCGCTCGTGCTGATCCTGATCGCCGCGGCCTGGCTGAGCGGATCGACCGCCGGAACCGCGATCGCGGTTGTGATCTGTCTGCTTACCGCCCCCGTCGGGGCGGCGTTGATGACTTTTGTGCTGGTGTTCAGCACGGTCTACTTCACGCTTACCTACCGGGAGGCGGCTGCGGCGGCAGCTTACAAAAAGACTGCATAATCCGAAGGCGCTGGCTTTACCCGTTTTCCTGGGAGGAGAAAAGCCGCGCAGACGGATTCTGCGTCCGGGACAGCGGTGCGATCCTATTAATGCCGTGCGGCTTGTTGTGCGGGAAGATGGGCGGAAGACGTCGGAAAAGAGGACCCCATGAGAGTCAGCTTATCCAAACTGTTCTCCAAGGCGTGGAGCATTACTTTGAGAAACAAGGCTCTGTGGATTTTCGGCTTCCTGGCGGCTCTGGGGGGCTGGGGCGGAAGTCCGAACATCGATATTAATTTTTCCTTGGGGTTTAGGGATTTGGATGTGAAATACCGGAGCGTCGATTACCCGTACGCCGTTTGGAATTCCGCCGACTCGTTTGAGGCCGTCGAAATCGGCCCGGCCATGGAAACGGCAATGGTTGTGATCTGCCTCCTGGTTGTCGCCCTGGCTGTCGCCCTGGCTGTCGCTGCGCTGGGGCTGTGGCTCATAACCATCGTCGGGTATGGAGGCTTGATCGGGGGGATTCTCAAGGCGGATGCGGGCGAATCCATCCACGTTCGAGAGATCTGGGATGCCGGAGTTCGATTCTTCCCGCGCCTGCTTCTTCTCCGCCTCTTGGCAATCGCCGTTGTAATCGTCATTGCGGTGATCGTCGTCTTGCTGATGATCGCTGCGCCGGATGCGTCCATGCTGATCTTTCTCTGCGGATTCGGTTGTCCGCCGTTGTGCTGTGGGTTCATTCTTTTGGGATTCGTCATCGCCGGGTTGTTTGGACTGATGGATTATGCGGTCGTGGTGGAAAATGCAAATGCGGGCGAGGCCATCCGCCGGGCTTGGGCGGTGCTTCGGACCCACACCATCACGGTGCTGGTCTTATGGCTGATCTTGTTCGGAGTTTCTTTGGGCGCGGCAATCGGGCTTTTCGCAATGGCCGTCCCGGCGTGGAGTATGCTGTCCTACGGATTGTCCGGCGGGATGGAGGCCCTGAACGGCGCGAAGGCCTTGCCGTTGCTCATCGGCCTGTTGCTGATGGCGCCCACCGTGTGGGCGGCGATTTTGATCCAATCGATCTTGGCGGTATGGAAAACCGCTTTCCTGGCGCTGGGTTATCGGGATCTCGCCAAGGTCACGCCGCTCATCGAGAGCGCGTTCCGGACCGACTCTGGCCGACCGGAGCAATGAGGCGCGTTCGACGCAATCCGTCTGATGACTGCGCGGCCTGGAGAGCCTCACACCGGCAACCGCCCTCGGCGCGTTCTTCGCCGGCGGCGAAAGCGGACGGCATCCAACATCATCGAAAGCCACAGGACTCCGGCTAAGGAACTCCCGCATTGCAGGGGCGGGTGCACCCATCGCCCGCGCCGGCCCTGGAAAGCGGTCGGCGGCGGGGAGGCCGTCGAATTGGAGTTTAGCGGCAACTCCCGTACCTACAACCGGGCATGTATCGACCTCCATCCTCCGCACCGTGAGAATCCGCTGACGCTCCTTTGCGGAATGATGCGCGGACTGCGCGATCCTGAAAAAAACCGTGAATGGTGTTACAATTACCAAAGGTCGATACGTCGGCACACCCGAAGTTTTTCCGTTCACGGTAATTAGAAAGGATTTGACATGGGCCTCTTCGATTCAATCCTCGAAAAGCTCGGCATCAAGAAGGCTCCGGAGGCAAAACCCGCGTCCAAGGTCGTAGAGGGGGGAGCCTCAGCGACCGCGGCGGCTGCGATGGCCGCCTCGGCGGCGGCCGCCAAGAAGGCAATCCCGGTGGTGGACGTAGTCACCAAGCTCGAGGGAATGGCCAAGAAGTATCCGATGAAGCTGAATTGGAAGGAATCGATCGTGGATCTGCTCGTGCTCCTCGATCTTCCACACGGAGCGGAGGATCTGAAGAATTTGGCGGTGGAGTTGAACTGCCCGGCCGCCATCGTCGACGATTCCTTCAAGCGGAATATGTGGCTTCACAAAACCGTGTTGAAGCTGATCGCCGAAAACGGCGGGAACATTCCGCAGAACCTGCTTGACTAGTCCCCGGAAAATACAATTCCATAGAGAGCTCCCGAGCGGACCGCAAAACCAGGGCCGGATCGGGAGCTCTTTCTATTCAGCGCCGCATGCTGTCTTCCGGCGCCAACGCGACGTTAATGGTTCCGGAGTAGGATAAGGCCATCCGGGCGCCGCTGGCCGGTGAGGATATAATCGTATACGAACCGGACGGGGAAGACGCGGACGGGGAGGGATACCGAGCCATGATGCGATTCGACCGATTCACCGAACGCGCCCAGGACGCCGCCCAGCGGGCCGCGGAAATCATCCAGCGCTACGGCCACAACCAGATCGACACCGAACACCTCCTGCTGGCTCTGCTCGAACAGCCGGACGGGGTGATCCCGCAGATCCTCGGAAAGCTGAGCGTCAACGTGGACGCGCTGTCCCAACGGCTGGATTCGGTCCTGCGCGGAAGCCCGAAGGCGAGCATCTACGGACAGGGGACCGGACAGATTTTCATCACGCCGCGCGTCAAACGCGTGATCGACCTGGCCAACGAAGAGGCCAACCGGCTGAAGGACGAGTACATCTCCACCGAGCATGTGTTCCTGGCGATCATCACCGCCGAACACAACACGAGCGCCGGGCGGATCCTCGTAGAGAGCGGCATCACCAAAGAAAGGGTGATGGACGCCATCCGCGAGATCCGCGGCGGGCAGCGGGTAACCGATCCGCAGGCGGAAAGCCGCTACCGGACGCTGGAGAAGTATTCCCGCGACCTGACCCAGATGGCGAAGGAGGGAAAGCTGGATCCGGTGATCGGCCGCGACGACGAGATCCTGCGGGTGGTGCAGATCCTTTCCCGGAGAACGAAGAACAATCCGGTGCTGATCGGAGAGGCGGGGGTGGGCAAAACGGCGATCGTGGAAGGGCTGGCCCAAAAAATCGCCGCCGGGGACGTTCCGGAAATCCTGATCGGCAAACGCGTGGTGGCCCTCGACCTGAGCGGCATGATCGCCGGGTCGCGGTTCCGCGGCGAATTCGAAGAGCGGCTCAAGGCGTCGATCGAGGAAATTCAGCGAGCCAGCGGCGAGATCATCCTGTTCATCGACGAATTGCACACGGTGGTGGGCGCGGGCGCGGCCCAAGGCGCCCTCGACGCATCGAACATGTTGAAGCCGGCCCTGGCCCGCGGCGAACTGCAGTGCATCGGCGCAACCACCCTCGACGAATACCACAAGCATATCGAAAAAGACGCAGCCCTCGAAAGGCGCTTCGCCCCGGTCTATGTGGACGAGCCGAGCGAAGAGGAAACCGCCGCCATGCTGCGCGGCCTGCGCGACCGCTACGAGGCGCACCATAAGGTCCGCTTCTCGGATGCGGCCCTGGTGGCGGCGGTCAAGCTCTCGCACCGCTACGTGACCGACCGGCGCCTGCCGGACAAGGCCATCGACCTGATGGACGAGGCGGCGGCCAAATTGCGCGTGGCGCTCTATTCCCTTCCTCCGGATCTGAAAAAACTCAAGGCCGAACTCTCCCGCCTGCAGGCCGAGGAGGAACAGGCCGGCCTGGCCCGCGATTACGAACACGCCGCCCAAAAGAAGGCCGAGAGGCTGCGGACCGAAGAGGAATTTAACGCCAAACGAAACCAATGGGAATCCGAACACCGCCTCGACGAAGTGGTGGACGAGAACGACATCGCCGAAGTGGTGGCCCAGTGGACGGGAATCCCGGTGACCCAAATGCTGGAAGCCGAATCCGAAAAACTCCTGCACATGGAGGAGCGGCTGGAGGAGCGGATCATCGGACAGGACGACGCGATCCACGCTCTGGCGGACGCCATCCGCCGGGCCCGCTCCGGGTTGAAGGACCCGCGCCGACCGATCGGCTCGTTCATCTTCCTCGGTTCCTCGGGCGTGGGCAAAACCGAATTGGCCAAAGCCCTGGCGCAATTCCTCTTCGACGACGAGGACGCGCTGGTGCGGGTGGACATGTCGGAATACCACGAACAGCACACCGTCAGCCGGTTGTTCGGCGCCCCGCCCGGATACGTCGGATTCGAAGAAGGCGGCCAGCTCACCGAAGCGGTCCGGCGCCGGCCGTACCGGGTGGTGCTGTTCGACGAGATCGAGAAGGCCCATCCGGACGTGTGGAACGCCCTGCTGCAGATCCTCGACGACGGGCGCATGACCGACGGGCAGGGACGGGCGGTGGATTTCCGCAACACCGTGCTGATCATGACCAGCAACTTGGGAACGGAATTCG
Source organism: Anaerolineales bacterium (assembly GCA_016928575.1). Classification (NCBI taxonomy): domain Bacteria; kingdom Bacillati; phylum Chloroflexota; class Anaerolineae; order Anaerolineales; species Anaerolineales bacterium. The sequence continues at coordinate 89,990 of JAFGKK010000015.1, read as the reverse complement.
TCAAGAAATCCGGGTCGCTGGGCTTTTTGCGCAAGGGGGAGGACGGCGAGGAGGAAGAGTCGAACGAAAAGATCGAGAAGGCCCTGAAAAACACCTTCCGGCCGGAGTTCCTCAACCGGATTGACGAAATCATCATTTTTTCGCCGCTCAAATTGGAGGATATGGAAAAGATCGTGGATTTGCAGATGAAACAGATTCAGCAGCGACTCTCCGAACAGGGGTTAACCGTGACCCTTGGCGAAGGCGCCCGCCAATGGTTGGCCAAAGAGGGGTACGATCCGGCCTTCGGCGCCCGCCCCCTGCACCGCGCGCTGCAAAAGCACATTGAGAGCCCGATCTCGGTGAAGCTGCTGCGCGGCGATTTTAAAAACGGGGATAAAGTCGTCGCCAGATACGAGGAGGGAAAGGGCCTTCTCTTCGACAAGCAGAAATGAGCCGCCGCGCGGCCAAATCAGGACGCCGGAATTGGGAGATCCCGGATTGGCGCAGCGTGTACCGCGGGGAATTCCCGATCCCGGAAAAGGTGCCCCCCAAATTCACGGGTCTGTTTTGGTTGCGGAAGTTCAGGACCATGACCGGATTTCGTCGCTGTTCGGGTTTATAATGGGAAAACCGGTGTATCTGCTCAGCCTCAGTAATATTGAAATGAAATCCTGCTCTTTTCCATCCTCACCCCTATCCCCTGGCCCCCCCCCCTCGCTCCGCTCGAGGACAGGCTTTCCCACTCTCCTGGCATAAGTCAGGAGAGGGGGAAGGGGGGTTGTGGGGTTGGGGGTGAGGAAAGGGCAGGGACGGGGGGCTGAGGAGATACAAACCGGTAATGAATTCCAAGTTGCTACATGCAGCATAGAGGTTTTTTCTCGAAAGGAGAGACCATGGACGCAGTAACCCAACTGATCATGCAGCAGATAACCGGAAAAGCCCTCTCGGGTGTCGGCAAAAAACTCGGCGTCGACCAGAATACCCTGCAAACGGCGCTCTCCATCGGCATGCCGCTTTTGGTCACGGCGCTCGCCAAAAACGCATCTAAACCAGATGGTGCGGAGGCATTGCACAAGGCCCTGTCCAAAGACCACGACGGCTCCATTCTGAACAACGTAAACGGCTATTTAAAGAAACCGGCGGTGTCCGAAGGAGCCGCAATTTTAGGCCACGTCCTGGGAAACCAGCAGGGCGCCGTCGCCCAGGGAATGGCGCAGCAAACCGGCATGTCCAACGACCAGGTGGGGCAATTGCTGAAGATCGCCGCGCCGCTGGTGATGGGCGCGCTGGGATCGCAGACCCAACAGAACCATCTGGATTCGCAAGGGCTGGCGAGCTTTCTCGGCAATCAACAGCAGGCGGCCCAACAATCCCAGCCCGATATTCTGAGCTCCCTAAATACGCTTTTGGACTCCAACAAAGACGGTTCGGCTTTGGATGACGTGCTGGGATTGGCGGGGAAGTTGCTGGGCGGCGACGAAAAAAAGTAAACCGCCGCCGGGCAGGCAGTATGGCGTCAACCAATCGCGGCGCCGAAAAATTTTCGACAGTCATCGTCCCGAGAAAGCGGGAGAAGACCGCATCGCAGTTGATGGCGAGATGCCAACCGCCCCGCGCAGGCGAAGTGCGCCGGAGTGATGCGGCGCAATCGGGTTTCTCCTGAACGCGGATTCCCGGAGAAGGAATCCCATCAAGCGATTCGGCCGGCGGTGGAGATTAACCGTCGGCCGCGTTATGTTCATGGATCCGGATGCCCGCGCCGACGCTCTGTTTCGCTCGGAGAGGAGCGGAAACGGCTGAGGGTAATCCGCCGCGGAGCCGGACGCGATCTTGGAATCCGGCCGCACGGAAGGCGACCCTTCTGAAAGGATGGCGAGGTACCCGGAAGCGAAGGACCTCTTCCTCCGCAAAGCCTCCGTCCCATTCGGCGATCGCGCAGTTTCCCATAATCCGTCAAGCCGGATGTGAGCGGCTGTACGTATGCGCCGATCTCCATACCTCCATACGGCTCACGCGGTATCCGTTGGTTGACCCTTGCGAACCGTAGGATTTCTCAAATGGATTGATCGCACCCTGAGATTTTCGGAGGCGCGAGTTTAAGCGGCCCCCGGGTTTATTCCCCAAAAATTCCCTACGACGCCAATTCCGCGACGAGCGTCTCCATCGCCGCATCCAATTCAATCCGCCCGCTTTTCACCGACTCGTCGATGTCGCGCAGGCGGCGGAAGGCCTGCTCCAGGGAAGATAGATTGAAGTTCCGCGCTTGAAGGGCGAGTTTCTGCGCCACGAAGGGATGCACATTCAGGGCGGAGGCCAAGCGGGCGGCGGGGATGCCGGAATCCAGCGCTTCGCGCGAGAGCAGCAGGAGCCGGAACTGGCGCACGACCATTGCGAACACGCCGCCGACATTTCCTTGGTCCACCGTTTTCCGCAAAAGGCGCAGGGCGCGCGACCCGTCGCGGCCGCCAATGGCGTCCACCATGTCGAAGATGCCGGTCAGCACGCTCTCCGGTGTCAGGACGGCGATGTCTTCCGGCGTGACCGCCCGGGCGAATCCGGCGTGGGTCAGCAGTTTGAGGATTTCCTGAGACAACAGGCGCGGATCGTCGCCGACGACCGAGGCCAGCATTTGCGCCGCCTGGGGCGTAAATTCGCCGCCCTCGGCCTGCGCCCGGCGGAGGATCCAGGCCGGCAATGCAGATCCCTTTGGCGGCAGGAATTGCTTGACGTAGGCCAGGGCTGGATTTTCCCCTGCCCAGCGGAGCGCCGGATGGGTGGGAGGAAGAGGTTTTTTTTCCAGCAGAACCAGGGCCGTGGAGGCGGGAATCTCCGGGAGGAATTCCAGGAGTTGCTTGAGGATTTCCTTTCCCTGAACCGGCGGATCGGAGGATTCCTCCCCGTCCGACGGGGGCTTGGTTTTTCGAGAAGAAAACCCCGAGAGGAAGCCTTCGACGATCACCAGCCGCCGCCTGGCGAGGAAGGGGGCGGTCAGACAGGCCGAACGGAGTCCGGAGAGGGAAAGAGCTTTTGATTCCAAACGGGTGGTGTTCATCCCAGCCGTCGCGGGATCGCCGAGTTTGGAGGTCAGTTGGGAGAGAAAGGCATCGATGGCAAGGTCGTCATCGCCGTGCAGAATGTAGACCACCGGCGGCGTAGTGAATGGCATGCGGGGAATTATAAAATAGAACCGGGGCTGAATGTGCGATTCCCGCCCGGGTTCCGCTTGCGGCCTTCCGAAGCGCTATGCACCTGGAGGGGGTAATCCCGCTTTCGCGGGACGGCCAAGTCCCCGCGCCTGCCCCCGCAATGCAGGGCAGGCCGCGCCCCTCGTGGGGGCGGGACTCCGGGATGCCGCGCGGCGATTTATTTTTTTCCCAGAAGGATCAACAATTTTTCAAAAGCCGCGCCGGAAGGCATGCCCTCCTTGGGCCACAGACGTTTGATGAATGCCGCATAAAATTCGGAGAATCCCAAACGGTCCTTGGCGACTTCCCGGGCTTGGGCGTAACCCCGCCGATCGCCTTGGATCGCTCCCAGCACGATCACGCCCAAGCCGATGACGATTCCTCCCCAGATCATGACCCAGGTCAACGGAACCGGCTGGGGCTTTTTCTCGAATACCACCAATTGCTCCTGCCATGTGAGGAAGCTGGCGGCGAGGCTTGCAATGGGGATGATGATCCCCAGCGCGAGATAGGGATAGAAGGCGCGCCTTGCGCCGGCGCGGACTTCCCTGGCGGATTGCAGGTAATCCTGATACAGCGGCTCGATGGATTTGGCGCTGGGAGGCGCCGGGGGAGCGGGCCGCGCCGCCTTCCCCGCTTTGGAGGCCGACTGCCTGCGTGCGGTTGTTTTGGGGGCCATCTTCGCCGTACGCTTGATCACCGCCGCGCCGGTTCGTGCAACCGGCGGCGGATCCTTCCGCGCCACCAGGCCGTTGCAGCTTGGGCAGGTGCCATCCGGCCGGGGGATAATGCGCATTTGGCAGTGCGGGCATGTGGTAATCGTCATGGACTACACCGTCTCCAAAAGGTGTATTTTCTAATTCGTTTTGACGCTTGCCGGACGGATCAGAGGATTTCTTTCAGGGCCTTAACGGGCGCGGCTTTCACCACGCGCCGCTCGGGTTTGGCCGGCACCATTTGCATCTGCTTGGTGAAGGGGTTGAGCCGTTCACGCTCAGGAGTGGCTTTCCGGATCGACACACGGACTTTAATCAATCCCGGGATAGTGACCTCGCCGTGAGTTTTTAATTCCTCGGTTACGATCTTCCCCACGGCCTCGAGGTAGGCAGCCGCTTCCTTCTTGCTCAGGTTCGTAACCTCGGCCAGTTTCCCAATGAATTCCGCCTTGCTCAATCCTTTAGCCATCGGTGGAACTCCTTTCTGAAATGCAAATGGTATGGTTGTCCGGGGGAAGACCCCTCTCACGGGCTCAAATGTACGCGATTTTTTCGATTCCCGCAAGTGGGAAACAAGAAGGAGCGCAAGCGGATGGTATACTCCTCCCATGCCGTGGGACCTTTTCGGGCACGAGTGGGCGGTCGACCTGCTTCGCAAAGACATCGCCTCCGGCCGTCTGGCGCATGCCTACCTTTTCACCGGGGCGGATGGCATCGGGAAACGGACGCTCGCCCTGCAGTTCGCCCGGGCGGTGAACTGCGAAGCCCCTCCCGAGGCAGGCGGCTTATGCGGCACCTGCCGATCCTGCCGGCTGATCGGGGCGGAAAAGCACCCGGACCTATTCCTTCTGAAGCCGAAAGGGCCGGGCGCTCGCATCTTGGTGGACGCGGCCCGCGAGGTCGCGCACGCGGTGATGCTGAAGCCGACCGAGGCCGCGCGACGCATCGCCCTGTTGGCGGATTTCCACCGAGCGCTTCCGAATGCGGCCAACGCCCTGCTTAAGACCATCGAAGAGCCTCCCCCATCCGCGATCCTTCTGTTGACGGCGGAAAGCGCCGACGAGTTGCTCCCGACGATTCCGTCGCGGTGCCGGGTGCTGGCCCTGCGCCCGCTGCGTGAGCAAACCGTGGCGCAGGCTCTGCGTGACCGGTGGCAGGTGCCCACCGGGCGGGCGGAAATGCTGGCGCGGCTTTCGGGCGGGCGGCTGGGATGGGCGGTCGAGCAGGCTTCCTGGGAGGATCTGGCGGCCGAGCGCGAAGCCTTGTTCCGTGAGTGGGCGGCGATTCTCAGGGGCGGCCGCGCCGCGCGGTTCGCCGCCGCGGAAAAGGCGGCCGCCGACCGCGACCGTTTGCGGAATGCCCTGCAATGCTGGGAATCCTTCGGGCACGACCTGCTGATCCGCACGCTGTCGCAAGACGCCGAGATCGCCAACGTCGATTTTCGCTCGCAGATCGACGAGCTCGTCCGGCGCGTCCTTCCGCGCCAAGCGCGGGATTGGCTGGCCGCCTTGCGCCGGGCGGAAGAACAGATCGACCGGAATGCCAATGTGCGGCTGGCCCTGGAGGCCGCCTTCCTGGATGCGCCGAAGGTCTGAGCAAGCCGCCGCCTCCCGCGGGCGGACCGGCCTCCTTAGCGCGGCTCGACGACCAAGCGCAGCGCCGTGCGTTCTTTCCCGTCGATGACCACTTCCACAAATGAGGGGATGCAGACGATATTCATTCCGTCCCCCTCGAGGTAGGTTCGCGCGATCGCGCAGGCCTTCACGGCTTGGTTCACCGCGCCAGCTCCGATGGCCTGGACTTCCGCATGCTTGAGTTCGCGCATCACGCCGGCGATGGCGCCGGCCACCGCGCTGGTCTTGGATTCAGCCGAGACCTTTATCACCTCCATGGCGGCACCTCCCCGGGCCGTTCCCGGCCCGATCGGCAGCAAACTTCCGCGCAAGAATGATTGTATAGGAGGGAGGGCGGGCGGCGCAAACGGCACTTTCGCCGGCGGAGGGGAAACCGGGGATCGGGGCCGCAAGCGGGGGCGGAGAGCGGGAAGGCCGCCACGAACCGGAACGCATCGGCCGTGTCCGCCGGGCAATCCGATCCGCGGTTGCATAATAAGGGGCGGGCGGCGCAACGGATCCGCGGATCGCATCCGTCCTTCCCCGTTGCGGCGTTCCTTCCCTTGCCCCTGCGGGACGGGAACATTATACTGGTACGCCGAACCCGGATTGATCCTGTGGAAGAGGGCCCCATGACGAAGCGACTCCCACTGACTCTCCTCTGCCTGCTGTTCACGGCCGCCTGCCTGACCACCGCCGCGCCCGATACAAACCAAGTGGGGACCGAAGTGGCGTTGAAACTCACTTCGATCGCCGCCCTCACGCAATCCGGGGGAACGCCGATCGGTCCGGTGCCGGACGGCGGCGGTTCGCCGGACGAACTCCCGACGGTGACGCCGACCGGATCGCCACCGCCTTCGGCCACCCCGACCGTGACGCCGACAGTCACGCCTACTCCGTCCTTCACGCCGCCGGCGGACGACCCGGCCCTGACGCTCGGGGCTCCCGACTACCAGACGGATTTCCCCGACGGAACCAACTGGTACCTCTACGAGGATTCCGGCGTCCGTTTCGCGGTGGTCGATCACAAATTCGTCATGACCGCCAAGAACGCCAATTCTTACGACGGATGGACCTTGACCGCCTGGAAGCTGACCGATTTTTATCTGGAGATGACCGCCGTGCCCGACGCCTGCTCCGGCCGCGATCGCTACGGACTGGTTGTGGGACAACCGGGGCCTGGGGAAAACCCCGCCTTTCTGTTTAAGGTTTCGTGCGATGGATACTACTCCTTCGGCTTCTTCGATTTCGACATCGATGACAAATTCCATTACCTGAAGGACTGGACGAAGAGCGCGTACATCCTCGCCGGTCCGAACCAGACCAACCGCGTCGGGTTCATGGCGGAAGGCGCGCACCTGTCGTTGTACGTCAACGGCCATTTCCTAACCGACCTGAACGAACCGACGTTCGGCGAAGGGGTGTTCGGATTGTTCGTCGGCTCCGTAAACACCGTGAATTTCACCGTCAGAGTCAGCAAGGTCGCCTATTGGATGCTTCCCTGAGCGGATGCGGGTTCCCGACGGACGGGAGCGGAGGATGAATTTCCAAACGGGCGCTGTCAAACCTGAGGCGGAGAGGCTCCGCCGGATAAGGGTCTCCGAGTTTTTTTATGCCGTGATCGCGGCCGGGATGCTCTCCGCTTGCACGATTGAAATGATCACGCCCACCGTCCGGCCGACGAACGCGGCGACCGTTACGCCCGAACTCCCGCTCGCGTCCCTGCTCCCGACCATCGCCGCGGAACCCACCGAAACGGCGACCATTCCCCCGACCGTTACCCCCGATGTCCTCCGACCCGCCGAGGCCGGACAGCGGATTTTCCACGACGCGCTCGATAATTCCGACGCCGGATGGAGTGTGGCGACGACCTCCGCCGGAACCGTCGATTTTTCCAGCGGAATGCTGGTTTTCGCGCTTAAAATCCCGTACACCTCCCTGGTCTCGGAATTATCCGTCGTGTTTCCGGCAGACGTATATATCGAGGCGACTGTTCAAACCCTGCTCTGCGGGGAGGGATGGGAAACCTTCGGGATTATTTTCCGCAACGGCAAGGAATATAGCTACCGCTACGCCGTCACCTGCTTCGGCCAGCTGCGCTTCGAGCGGTACAAGGGAACATCCTTGGATGGGCCGAGCGCCTGGCGGGAAACCCTCGGCCTGCTGCAGGGCGCGCCGGCGACCAATCGCATCGGGGTGCTCATCCAGGGCCGGCTCTTCCGCTTCTTCGTCGGCGGGATCGAGGTCTTCGCCGGGCAGGACCCGATGAGCGATTCGGGCGGTGCGGGGTTGTTCATACGCACCGACAAGAGCGGCGTTTTCTCGGTCGGATTTGACGATTTTTCCGTATATGCGCTGAACGAATCTCCGTAGGACGGCTTGCACCCCCGCTACAAAAGCAAATCCCTCTTGACAAAATCGCAAATAGAGTTATATTCTAAATAAGTTTGTAGTGCAAAATTATTTGTAATCGGGAGTAAAAATGGCAGATTTGCAGAAAATCCGATATTTAGCGGCTAACCTGCCGGAATTGCAGGGATTGAAAGCCGTCCCGGTCGGATTGCTCGCTTTCTATGTTTTCATCAAAGAGCCCGGGAACTGTACGATGGATATTCTCCTCCTTCCCGCCCTGATCGCGCTGTACGCCTTCATGCACCGGCATTATCGGAAAACATTCGGATGGGTGGAAGCAACCAAGGAATATAAACAGCAATATTACCGGCTGTCCCTGGCTGTGATGGCGGTAGCGGTCGCGGGGTTCGCCGCGGACGCATACTTCCGCCCGCCGATCTCCATGGTCGGACTCGCGTTCGCATCGATCATGCTGTGGACCCAAGCTTGGATGGTCCGACAGGCCGGCGGTTGGGATTGGACGATCTTCCCCGGCGGATGGATATGCATCGCGCTGGTTTTTTGTTCGGCGTTCCTGCCGCTATTAGGGGAGGAGACGATCGGCCGGCTGGGATTCGCAGCGGGATTGAATCTGGTCGGGGCGGCGATCGGAATCCTGTATGCGTTGTACGGGGTGTTGGAGCACTTCTTCCTGGCTCGCTCGCTGCCGGCGCCCGCGGAAGAAGCTGCCCGGCGATAAAACGCTTGAAGGGATGCGCGAACCGGAGCAACCGGTTCGCTTTCCGGAAAAGCCGGATTTCTTGCCTGATGCATCGGCCGACGCATTCGGAATTAAAAATGCCATGCGGATGAAGGAACGTTTTTTTAGGAGGAAGAATGACCAACCTGGAAAACATCCGGTTTATCGCGACCAATTTTTCGGTCTTGTATGGGCTTCGGGCTGTCCCGATCGGCATGTGTCTTTCGTATGTCTTCGCAGAGGGTGCGATAGAGGAATTCACTCCCGACCTGCTCATACCGATTTTGTTGATCGTTCTGTCTGTATGCGCACACATTTATTATCAGAGGACATACGGGCGGGTGGAAGCCACAAAGGAATTCCGAAGGGAATATAGCCTATTAACCTTTGCGGTTATGGCGGTTGCGATGGCCGGAGTCGTATTTGACACATGGAATCTGATCCCGGTTTCCGTATTTGCAATCGCTTTCGCGCTGACCATGCTATGGTCTCAAATGTGGATGGTCCGGCAGGCGGGCGTTAAGAATCCGTTTCTCTTTCCGGCCGGACTGGTGTGCATCGCCTTGGTTTTTCTCTCGGCGTTTCTTCCCCTTTTCGGAGAAAACACCTTCGGCACGTTCGGTTGGGGGGGGGTCAACCCGGCATTCCTTCCGCTGTTGGGGGATAAGGTTTTTGGAGCGTTCCATCTCCGGTCAAGTATCTCCTTTGTTTACGCTACGGTCGGCGTCCTGTATGCGCTCTACGGGGTGATGGAACATTTCTTCATGGTCCGTTTCCTGTCGCCCGCCGCGAAGGAAATCCAAAGACAACCGGTTTGATCGATCCGTCGGTTGGGATGGAAGGAACTCTCCCTGCGAACCGAACGGATCGGACGGATTGCCGTACGGAGGAAAAATGTCTACCTTGGAGAAAATCCGGTTTCTAACGGTCAATTATTCCCGCCTGCAGGGATTGAAGGCCATTCCATCGGGCCTGTTGCTTTTCCTGGTGGTTGTCTGGAGCAACGGGCAGGAAGGACCGGCGCGGGATCTCACCTTGCCCCTGCTCTGGCTGTTCGCGGGAATCCTTCTTTACGGATTCATCGATTGGTATTACCGCAGGACCTACGGCCGGGTGGAGCCGTCTTCGCACGCGAAATGGGTGGACGTCCTCCTGTCGACCGCGTTTTCCGTTGTTGGAATCGCCGCATTTTGGGCGGATGTATCTTTGGGAATTCCGATTTCCCTATTCGCACTTGTCTTTGCCCTGGGATTGCTTCTGGACTACGTCCGGATGCTGCGCTTGGCCGGCGTGAACAATCTGGCCATATTCCCGGTCGGGCTGCTGTGCATCGCGGCGGTCGCCCTCTCGGCCTTCCTGACGCTGATTGGAGAACAGACGCTGGCTTCGTTAGGCTTGCGCGATCCCTTCTTCCTGGTATACGCGATCAGCGGGCTCGTCATTATCGTATACGGCCTGGCGGGGCATCTCTATCTGGTCCGGTCGATGCCACCGGCCGGGGAGGCCTCCCATGGATAACCTGTTTGAGGAATTGGCCGGGCTCGACCGCCTGATCCACGAGCCTTCGCGGCTGGCGATTCTCACGGCGCTCGCGTCGTGCAAATCAGCGGATTTTCTCTTCCTGCAGCGCCTGACGGGGATGAGCGGGGGAAATCTTTCCAGCCACATTTCCAAACTGGAGGAGGCGGGCTTGGTGCGCGTGGAAAAGCAGTTCGTCGACAAGCGACCGAACACGCGGATTGAGATCTCCGAACAAGGCCGCAAGGCCGTCCGCGAGCATTGGAAAAAGCTTGACCAGCTCGGAGGGAAAGCCAGGGAGTGGAAAAAGGAATAGCGCTGGGGCGTGAGTCCCGCCGGATGCCATCGTCCGGGAACATTTTTTGCCTGCTCAGCGAATTCAATCATAAAAAGAAATCAAGTATTTTCTCCGCCTGAGGTAAGGATTGGAAAAATCGCTGAAACCCCGTTCCATTTTTCTCACCTCATCCCATCCTCCCGTCACTGTCCCGCGCGGAGCACGGGACAGGCCTTCCGGGATACCTTCTCCCAGTCCATCGCTTAAGATGGAGGCTTCGAATAAATACTTGACTTCATCCGAAGATGCGGGGCTGGGAGAGCGTGCCCGAAGGGAGGATGAGGGGAAGGCTGAGGAAATGCGTAATCATGCACATATTCATTCCCGTGGCCGCGAGCGGTCCGTCCCGAGCCTAGCGAGGGAAAGCGAGGCGAGGGAGCCGGGGTTGGGGGTGAGGAAAGCACGGGAGGCTGAGGAGATACAGGCCTTTTGTATCCGGCGGACGGGGGACTGCGGTAGCGGAGGACCAGAATGAACGCAATCGATGCGATCAAGCTGAATCGATGGTTTTCCGGCCGGCGCGCGGTCCAGGATGTCAGCTTTTCCGTTCCGGAGGGCGAAGTCTTCGGGCTGCTCGGTCCCAACGGCGCCGGGAAAACCACCACGATCCGGATGCTGACCGGACAATTGCATCCAACCGCCGGAGAAGCCCGGGTGGCCGGATGCGATGTGGTGAGCGGCCGGCAGGCGCTAAAAGCTCAGATCGGCGTGGTCTTCGAACACCAAAATTTGTACGAACGCATGACGGGCGGGGAGAATCTCGTTTTCGCCGCCCGGTTGTTCGGCTGCCGCCGCGGCCGAATCCGGGAGATTTTGGAAAAGGTCGGGTTGGAGGATAGGGCGAAGGACGCAATCCACAGTTATTCCAACGGGATGAAACAGCGGCTTCTGATCGCCCGAGCGCTGGTGCACCGGCCGAAGATCCTCTTCCTGGACGAGCCGACCAAGGGGTTGGATCCGACCGCAGCGCGTCAAATCCGGGATTTGGTGAGGGAACTTGCCGACCAGGGGGTGACTATACTTCTGACGACGCACTATATGGAGGAGGCCGATCAGCTTTGCCAGAGGATGGCCTTCCTCAACGAAGGGCGGATCGTGGCCATCGACACTCCACAAAACTTCAAGATCGCCCACGGGGAACGCCGGGTCCGAATCCTGTGCAAGGACGGCTCCTCCCGGACGGCCCGGCTGGACGATCCGGAAGATGGGAAACGCCTCGGCGACTGGGCGGCGCGGGGGGAAATCCTCACCGTACACTCAGCGGAGGCGACCTTGGAGGAGGTTTTCATCCGCCTGACCGGGAAAGGACTGGATGCATGAACGCCCAAGCCGTTTTGGCGATCGCCTGGAAGGATATTCTCGACGCGGTGAAAAACCGCTACCTGCTGATGAGCCTGATTTTGCCGGTCGGAATGTCGGTTGTCTTCCAACTGGTCTTCGGCCGGATTTCGAATATGGACGCATTGCGGGTGGCGGTGTTCGACGCCGGCGGGTCCCGCCTGACGGAATGCCTGCGAGCCGTCCCGAACCTGACCCTTGTGGTGGTCGAATCGCAGGATCGGCTGTCGGAGGAAGTGGACGGGGAAGCGGTCGGAGGAATCGCGGTCCCGGCGGGTTTCGATTCCGATGTGGATCTCGGCCGTCGGCCGAAATTGACGGTCTGGTTGAACGGGAACAAAGGCGGCGGTGAGTTGGCGCTCTTTCGCGAGATCTTAATTCGGCAGGTCTGGGCGATGAAGACGGATTCGGAGCCGGTGGAAATCGTCTGGTCGCAAATTCCCGATCGGCCGGAGGCGGCCCGGGAGGAGGGTTTCCGCAAGGAGGGCTTCCGGATGGATTGGTATTTGCTTGTGATGTTCCTGGTCATGTCGTTGACCATGACCGGCAGTTTTGTGGTGCCCTTGCTCATGGTGGAGGAAAAAGAGAAACACACCATGGAATTCCTGCTGGTCGCGCCGATCACACCTGCGGAAATCGCGGCGGGCAAAGCCCTCACCGGATTGATCTACTCCGGCCTTGGAGCGGCGGTTTTGGTGGCGCTCAACCGGGGATGGACCGGTGCTTGGCCGGTGACCTTCCTGGCGTTGCTGGTAGGGGCGCTGTTCATGGTTTTGACGGGCTTGCTGATGGGAACCCTGCTCCATGCCACGATGCAGGTCAACACCTGGTCGACCGTGGTCGTGTTGATTCTGCTGGCCCCCAGCTGGCTGAGCGTATTGGAGCTGCCCACCTTTTTGGAATCCGCCCTGCGGGCCGTCCCGACGTATTACTTGGTGGAGATGCTCGGACAATCCATCGCCGGACAGGTCGCTCCGTTGGATGCCGCAGTCCGACTCCTCTACCTCGCGGCTTGTACGGCGGCGCTGTTCGGGATCGTGGTCTGGGCGATGCGGCGCCAGGAAGCGTGATTGGGAAGGTGCGGTTCACGGGGTGCCGCGGCCGGGTCAAACGGTCTTCGGGCGCCTGGGCGCGAGCGCGGCCGCTTGGGCGTCGGCGCGGTAGGAGGACCGCACCAAGGGGGATGATTCGACCCAGCGGAAGGCCAGCTCTTCCAGCCCGATCCGTTTAAGTTCGGCGAATTCCTCCGGCGGGTAATAGCGTTCCACTGGCAGATGGCGCCGTGAGGGTTGCAGGTACTGGCCGACCGTCAGGATGTCCACGCCCCACGCGCGCAGCTCGCGCATCATGGCGACCACTTCATCGAACGTTTCTCCCAGACCGACCATGATTCCGGATTTGGTGATTTGTTGCGGATGGAACCGCTTGGCGCCCCGCAAAACGGCCTCCGCCCATTCGTAGCGGTCCTGCGGCTGGATCGCGCGGAACAAACGCGGAACCGTCTCGATGTTGTGATTAAGGATCTCCGGAGACTCGGCCAACACGGTCTGCAACGAAGAGGGATCGCCTTTGAAGTCCGGGATCAGGACTTCGATTGTGCATTCCGGAAGCGCGCCGCGGACGCGGCGAATCGTTTCCGCGAAGAAAGCCGCTCCGCCGTCCGGCTGATCGTCGCGGTTCACCGAGGTGATCACCACGTGGCGCAGGTTCATCGCCTCCGCCGCGCGGGCCACCCGCTCCGGTTCGGCGGGATCCAACGGGCCGGGACGCCCGTGTTTGACGTCGCAGAAACGGCAGGCGCGGGTGCACACGTCTCCCAGCAGGAGGAAGGTGGCGGTGCCGCGGCTCCAGCATTCGCCGAGATTGGGGCACATCGCCTCTTCGCAAACCGTATGCAGGGAAGCGCCACGCATGAGCGAACGCAGCGCTTGCACCTGCTCCTCGGGAGGTTTGGACAGGCGGATCCATTCCGGCCGACGGCGAGGGCGGGGAAGTTCGCTTCCTGAGGGCGGCCGGATCCGGCCGCGATTGGGTTCGGCCATGCGCAAAGCCTCCTTGCGCGGGAGTGTAATGCGCTTCGCGGGGAAAGACAATATTGGTTTTTTCGACGGGGGGCGGGAAGGGTAATCCAAGAAATTCCGAAAAACGCCAAGCATGATAAACCTCGGCGTCTCGGTGATATGCGGATTTCCCTTCGCGCCTTTCGTGGAAAAAGCGGCGGCTCCGATGCGCCGGCTTGGGATACAATATCGGAATGGCGCCGTTTGCGAACAACTCTGTCTCCCTGCGGACCGCCGTACCGGAAGATGCGGTTCCGGCGGCGGCGTTGATCTACGAGACCGCGCTTTCGCTGGGGGACTACGTGTTCGGGCAAACCGGTCCGGAAGGGACCATCCGGATCCTTACGATATTGTTCCCCGAAAAAAGCCACTTGTTTTCCTATCAGTACACCACGCTGGCGGAAGAAGGGAATGAGGTCGTTGGCCTCCTGCAGGCCTTGCCGGCGGAGGAACTCCAGCGGGCGGGAGTCGGTATTTTCCTCGCCTGCTTAAAAACTTTAGGTTTGCGGTCTACGATCCGCGGCATTCGCAGGGCTTGGCCTCTGGCTTTCGAGCCGGACGCAAAGCGGGGTGAGTTTTATATCAACACGCTGGCCGTCGCTTCGGCGCACCGCAACCGCGGGATCGGCGCCGGCTTGCTCCGCGAAGCCGAGCGGCAGGCGCGCGAGCGTGGAATCGGAACTTGTTCGCTGTCGGTGATGCTGCACAACACGGCCGCGCTGCGGTTTTACCTGAGGGAGGGGTATTGCGAGGATCTGCGCTATGAGACAAAACTGCGAGCGCCGGGCGTACAATATGCGGGCTTCCACCGGATGATAAAGCCGCTCGACGGCGGACGCGCTTCGCGGAAAGGCAAACCGGCGACATGACCCATATCCTGGTCACCAACGACGACGGGGTGCACGCGCCCGGCCTGCCTGTGCTGGCGGACGCCCTGCGCGCCGTCGGCGATGTGACCGTCTGCGTCCCGGAACATAACTGGTCGGCCGGCGGGCATGTGAAAACCCTCCACAAACCGCTCCGCGCGTGGGCCGCCAGGCTTTCGGACGGATCGCCGGCGATCGTCACCAGCGGCGCTCCGTCCGATTGCGTCGCCTTGGCGATGCTCGGATTGGTGCCGATCCGCGTGGATATCGTCGTCTCCGGGATCAACACCGGTCCCAATCTGGGGTATGACCTCACCTACTCGGGGACGGTGACCGCGGCGATGGAGGCGGTGATCAACGGCGCGCCGGGGATCGCCGTGTCGCTTTGCGTTCAGGACACCGCGACGGAGGACGCCTACCTGCCCGCGGCGAGGTTCACCGCCCGCGCCGTGGCGGCCGTCCTGCGCAATACGCTCCCGGAAGGAATTCTGCTCAATGTCAACATCCCGAACCTGGCGGAGGACGCCGTTCGCGGGGTGCGGATCACCAAGCTGGGCTTGCGGGTCTATCGCGACGAACTGATCACCCGGATGGATCCGCGCGGGAAGCCGTACTACTGGATCGGCGGCGGGCCGCCGGATGGGATCCTGGAGGAGGATTCGGATTTTTGGGCTGTCACCAAGGGGTATATCTCGATCACGCCGGTGCAGCTGGATCTGACCGCGTACGACACCCTGCGTTCCATGCAAGCGTGGCGCTGGGAGGAACAGACGGCGGGAGGTGGAAAAGATGCTTGAAAACAGCACCGTGGCCTTTATCGGGGCCGGGGTGATGGCCGAAGCGATCATCCGGGGTCTGACGGACCGCAAGCTGATCGACCCGGCGCGGATCGTCGCCGCCGACATACGACCCGAGCGCGGCCGGGAGCTCCGCGAACGCTACGGAGTGGGTTTTTCCATCGACAACCGCGCGGCGCTCGATGGGGCGGATACGGTTGTGCTTTCGGTGAAACCGCAGATTCTCCCGCAGGTTCTCCCCGCCCTTTCGGGCGGCGTACCACAGGATGCCCTGGTCCTTTCGATCATCGCCGGCGCGCGGATCGCCACGTTGTGCGACGGTCTGAGGCATGCTTCCGTGGTTCGTTCGATGCCCAACACTCCCGCGCAAATCGGCCGGGGCGTGACGGCCTGGACGGCCTCCCCCGCCGTCACCGAAAACCAGCGCGCCAAGGCCAAGGAACTGCTCGGCGCCCTGGGCGCCGAAGTGTACGTGGAGGGGGAAAACCTGCTCGATGCCGTCACCGCGGTCTCCGGATCCGGACCGGCGTACGCGTTTCTGTTCATGGAGGCGCTGGTCGATGCCGGGGTCGGGTTGGGATTCGAGCCCGATCTGGCCAAGCAGCTGGTGCTGCAAACCGTCCGGGGAGCCGCGGAATACGCGTTGGGCGCGGAATCGGATCTGGCCCAACTGCGGAAACAGGTCGCCTCGCCGGGCGGAACCACCGAGGCGGCCTTGCGCTCCTTCGAACGGGACGAATTCCGCAATGTTGTCCGGCGGGCGGTTCAAGCCGCACATCAGCGCTCGCTGGAGTTGGGATCCGGCCCGATTCCGGGATCGAAGCCGGGCTGATTCCCGCAAGAGCCATGACCGCGCGCAGACGGACGGGTGCTTTCGGTTATCGGGATATTCTCCTGGCGTTCCGCCGGATCGGGTTGGAAGGCGGATCGCGGGTGATGGCGATCGGTCCGACCCAGATTCCGGAAAGCATTCGCGGCGGGGCGGCGGCGCTGACGGCGGCGCTGGCCGCTTCCTGTAAAACGGTGATCGTCCCGGCGTTTACCTACCAAACGATGGTGTATCCGGCGGAGGGCCCGGAAGACAACGCGGTGGATTATCCCGAGGCGAGCGCGGCGAGCGTCGAGGCGGATTTCTACCGGCCCTCGATCCGGGTTTCCCCGCTGCTCGGCCCGCTGCCTGAAAATCTCCGCCGGATGGAAGCCGCTACGCGTTCGGATCACCCAATTCTGTCGTTTGCCGGGCTGGGGGCCGAAGACATTTTGAAAATGCAGACGATGGAAGATCCGTTCGCTCCGATCGACGCCTTGGCGAAAGCGGGCGGGGACGTGGTCGTTCTGGGATCCGATCCGCCGGCCAACGCGGCGCTGCACCTGGCGGAGCGGCGCGCCGGAAGGCGGCAGTTCATCCGCTGGGCGCTGACTCCCGACGGGGTGGTGGAGTGTCCGGGATTTCCCGGATGTTCGCGGGGCTTTGGCGCGATCGATGCGAAACTTGCCGGCGTGATGCGGTCGACCAAGATCGGATCCTTCCCCGTCACCCGGATTCCGCTGCGGGACCTCCTCAACACCGCCGCCGCCTGGATCCGGGAGGATCCGCAGGCGTTGTTGTGCCGGGATCCAAAATGCCCGTTTTGCATGTCCGTACGGAAGGCCGCCAAGCTGCGCTCCTCCGAGGGGGCATGACCCCGCTCCACCGTTCAAACCCATGCCGATAACGCAACGTGGATACCGATATCGGATTGCGATTGGATTCCCCCACCTCCTATGGTATGATGATATTAAAATAGAAAAGCAAGACTGATTCCGTTATCATCATCCATTCCCTCGAGCACGGCCCGTTTCCGCGTACGGCTTTTAGCCTCGGCAGGCACCAGGAACAAACCCCCAGCTGTTTCATACCCCAACGGGAAGGGATTTTTTCCGCCGCCGGATTCCGGGAATGGGATACGGCCGTCCTCGGCACACCGCGCGTTCCGTCGACTGAACACTGCCATACCGCGGGAGGGAAAAATCCTGCAAAGGAGTCGAACATACGAACGAATACCTAATGAGAAAAATCCGATCGCCGTTTTTACAGACTTTAAAGGGGAGGATCAACCTCGAAAGCGCTCCGTTCACCGACCGCGGCTCGCGTCTGCTGGTCTTCCGGAAGGGGAATTCCCTGGCAATTCGCCTGGCGGAACGCTGGGCAAAATGGGAACAGGAAGTGGGCGACTATCATCAGCGGACGCCGATGGTGGACGGCCTTACCATCTCGGATGCAAGCGGCACACCGCTGGAAATCCGGCCGACGGCCTTCCCGCAGGCAATAGATATCGACACCCGCCGGGGGGAATTCTGGCTGGCATTTTCGGATGACGAAACCCTGTTCTTAAGGCTGCCGGATGGGGAGTTTATTATCACCTTCCGGGTGTTGGCCGGCGAGGGTTCTCCGGACCGGCGCGGGGGACAGTTCCGAGGGGATCCGGAACACCGGCGGAACCACCGGAACGTCGCTTACACGACCAACGCGCGCGTGCTTTCCAATGACATCAACGGAGATTCCGACGGCTGCATCCGCGTGCGGATGCGGATCCGGTCGGAGGCGGATTCGGGATGGACCCTCAACATCACGCCCCGCCTCGGCCTGAATCGCAGCGTGCCGCCGGCCAACGGCGTCCTGAGGGAGGCGGAGCGCCGGTGGCACGAATGGTTTGCCGGCGTCCCGCCCGTGAAAGACTGCTATCGTCCCCACTATTATTATGCATGGTGGGTTTTGCGGGCGGGGTTGATTCACTCGCGGTTCTTTCTGACCCGCGAGGCGATGATCCCCTCCAAAACCCAATACATCGGCGCTTGGCAATGGGATTCCTTCTTCCACGCGCTGGCCTACCGGCATGTGGACCGGACTCTCGCGGAAAATCAGCTGCGGATCATGCTGGATCATCAACGCGAAGACGGCATGATACCGGATGCGGTCCATGACGAGGGCGTCGTCACCGAGATGCCTCTCCCGAATTCCTTGGCCGTCGCGGAGGTGACGAAGCCCCCGCTGATCGCCTGGACCGCCTGGCAGCTCCATTCGGTGACGGGTGACAGGGATTTCCTGGACGAAATCTACGAGCCGCTTTGCCGCTGGAACCGGTGGTGGTTTGAAAAAAACGACGACGACCGCGACGGTATTGCCCAATACAACCACCCCTACTCATCCGGACTCGATGACAGTCCGATCTGGGACCGGGGAATGCCGGTTGAATCGCCGGATCTGAACACGTATTTGGTGATGAGCATGGATGCCCTGGCGAAGATCGCCCGCACCCTGGGTTTCGCCGAGGAAGGGAGGAAATGGGAAGCGCAGGCCGAGGCCCTGGCTGACAATATCGTCCGCCATTTTTGGGATCCGCGCTCGGGAGTGTTCTGGCCGACGCGCAACCATGAGCCGATCCGGGTATTGACGCCCTTCAGCCTGTTCCCCCTGCTGACGGGGAGGATGCCCGCCGCCATTGCAGGGGAACTGCTCCGGCACCTCTTTTGCCGGGAAGAATTCTGGACGGAGTATCCCATTCCGTCGGTGGCGAAAAACGACCCGCGGTACGCGCCGACCGTCATGTGGCGCGGACCCACCTGGGTGAACATTAATTATCTGTTCATCCTCGGGCTGGAGCAGGCCGGCTGCGTTCGGGATGCGCGCCGGCTGCGCAAAAAAACCCTCGACCTGATCATGCGCAACAAGGACATCTACGAGTATTACCACCCTGAGACCGGTAGGAATTGCCCCCGCGCGGCATCGGTGTTCGGATGGTCCAGCGCCGTCTTTGTGGATTTGGCAATCCGGGCATCGCGGGAAGGAAATGCGGGATGAGCGACGTGCGCGCGGCGAATCCCAGGGTGTTGTTGCTGCATTACACCGCGTTTCCGGTTATCGGCGGCGTGGAAAAGGTCATGGCGCAGCATGAGCGCCTGTTGGCCGAAGACGGTCATCCGGTGCGCGTACTGGCGGGCCGGGGAGACCCGTCCTCGCAGGTGATCCTGCGGGAATTGGATGCGGCACATCCGGAGGTCCGGAAGGTTTTAGCGGATTTATTGCGCGGCGAGCCTGCCGCGGATTTTGCGGCGCTGCAACGACGAATCCGGGAGGCGCTGTTCCCGCACCTCGAGTGGGCGGATGTGGTGATTCTGCATAACGTCATGCACCTGCACCTTAACCTTCCGTTGACCGCGGCTTTGCACGAGTGGCTCGATCGCCGGCCGCGAAAGCGGGCGATCTCCTGGTGCCACGACCTTTCCCGGTATATCCGCCCCTCCCGGAAGAGCCCCCCGAAGGAGGGGTTTCCCTGGTCGCTGCTGAAGAAAAAAAGATCTCAGGTTGCCTACGCCGCGGTCTCCGGCGCGCGGCGCGACCTGTTGGCGAAAACCTTCCGGTGTCCGCCTGAATCGATCCGGATCATCCCCAACGGCGTCGATCCGGAAACACTGTTGGGATTGTCCGAAACCGGCCGCCGGATTGCGGGGCGTATACGCTGGGCCTCGGCGGATCTGATCCTGTTCATGCCGGTCCGGATAACCCGGGCGAAAAACATCGAATTCGCCTTGCGGCTGACGGCCGCCGTGCGCGATGCCGGCGTGGAAGCCAGGTTGGTCGTCAGCGGGCCCCCGGATCCGCATGCGGCGGATATCCGTACCTATGTCGGCCAGATCAAGGATTTGCGCAAGAATCTGAATTTGGATCGGGCGGCCTATTTCTTATTTGAGGAGTTGCCTCCCAAACCGGATTCGCCGGGATTGGACGACGGTGTGATGGGAGAGTTGTATAGGTTGTGCGACCTGATGCTGATGCCAAGTCTGCGGGAGGGTTTCGGCATGCCGGTCCTGGAGGCGGGATTGGCCGGCCGGGCGGTGTTCGCCTCGCGAATGCCCGCCATGGAGAACATCGATCCGGAACTCGTTCACGTGCTTGATCCCGGCGGAACGCCGGAGGAGGCGGCGCGGCGGATCCTGGACTGGATGGCGGCCGATAAGGAATTCCGGCTTCGCCGGAGCATCCGCCGAGAGTTAACCTGGGAAGCCGTATATTGCCGGTCGATTCGGGAGTTGGTTTGCCCCGCAAGGGAAACGAAGAGGCGATGAGATGAGCGGAGAAAAGCTGATTGTGGTTTCAAACCGCGGCCCCTTTAAATTGGCGCGGACTAAATCCGGCGTTAAGCGGAACAAGCACATCGGCGGGCTGGTGACATCCGTCCTTCCGATGATGATGCAAAAGGGCGGCGTGTGGGTCGCTTGGGGAGAACCCGAAGGACGGTTTCCGGACACCGCCGGACGTTCGAACTTCACCCTTCGCCAGCTTGGGCTTTCCCGCGAGCAGGAACAGGGTTTCTACAGGGGGGTTGCCAATTCAGCTTTGTGGCCGCTTTGCCATTCCTTTCTCGGACGGGTTCGCTATGACGCAGCCGAATGGAAATTGTATGAAGAGGTCAACCGTTTGTTCGCCGCGGAGACTCTGGCGGAAATGGAGGAGGGGGACTTGGTATGGGTCCACGACTATCAATTGGCGCTTGTCCCGCGGTTTCTTCGGGCCGACCGTCCGACTGCGCGCCTGGCGTTCTTCTGGCACATCCCCTTCCCGCCGCCCGAAATCTTTCGAACCTTCCCCTGGCGCAGGCAATTGCTTGAAGGCCTGCTGGCCAATGGATTGGTCGGATTTCACATTCCCGAATACGCGGAAAATTTCCGCGAAGCGGCGGCCGAATTGCTGGGCGCGGAAGTGGACGGCGAATTCATCCATTGGTCCGGCCGGTGGACGCGGGTCATGGCCCGGCCGATCGGAATCGACTACCAGGGAGTGGAACGCCTGGCGCGGCAGGAGCGGGTGCAGAAGCGGGTGCAGGGATTGAAACAAGCGCTTCCCGGGCAGGTGGTTCTGCTGGGAGTCGAGCGCATGGATTACACCAAGGGGATCTTGGAGCGGCTCCGCGCCATGGAAAACCTCCTGGACCGGAATCCCGGATATATCGGGGCGGTAACCCTGATCCAGATCGTCACCCCATCGCGCCAGACGGTCACCGCCTATCAGCAGAAGAAGCGGGAAATCGACGAAACCGTCGGCCGGATCAACGGCCGATTCAGCAACGACGTATGGATCCCCATCCGATACCTCTACCGCTCCTTCACCCTAAACGATCTTGTGGCGTATTACTGCCTTTCGGATGTCGCGCTCATCACCCCGCTGCGCGATGGATTGAACCTGGTGGCCAAGGAGTTCGCCGCTTCGCGGTTGGACGGGGACGGCGCCCTGATCCTCAGCGAGTTCGCCGGGGTGGCTAAACAGCTTCCGGAGGCGATCCCGGTCAATCCATACAGCATCGAGGAGATGACCGATGCCATGGAGCGGGCGATCCGGATGCCAAACGAAGAACAACGGCGGCGGATGCGGAAGATGCAGGATCGGATCCGCGCGCAGGATATCGCCTGGTGGACGGAGGAATTCCTCGACGCGATGCGGGGGACGCCGGCCGGAGATCAATCGCCGTGGATGGAACCCATCAAGTCCGCTCTGCAGACAGGAGGCCGGGTTTGGATTTTCCTGGATTTTGACGGAACGCTGGTGCCGATTGCCCGTTCGCCCGAGGAGGCCGTGCCGGACCGGGGGTTGCTCGACCTGCTATCGCGGCTGGCGGGCAACGGGATGTTCCGCCCGGTCATCCTCAGCGGACGCCCGCTGTCGTCCCTACGGAGGATGTTCCCCATCAACGGCTTGATGCTGGCAGGAACATACGGGATTGAAATCCAAACGGCGGACGGAACCCTCCTGCGGCGGCCGGACACGGAACGCCTGAGGCCGGCGTTGGAAACGATTGCGCGCGAGTGGAAACACCTGACGAAAGATCGGGCGGGCTTCCTGATCGAAGACAAAGGGATGGCGGTGGCATTGCACGCACGCTTTGCCGATGAGGCGGACGCCCAAGTTGTGTTGAAAACCGCCCGGGCTGCGGCCGAAACCTTTCTCGATGGAAGGGACTTTCGGCTCTTGGGCGGAGATCGCTTCCTTGAGGCGGCGCCGGCGAACGCGAGCAAACGCCGTACGGTGGATTGGCTTCTGGATGGGTATGGAAGCCCTCGAATGTTGCCGGTGTATTTCGGGGACGACGACAAGGATGAGGAAGCGTTCGGCGCCGTTCGGCGCCGGGGCGGAATCCCCGTCGTGGTGGGATCTCGTCAACCGGAGACCAGAGCGCTCATACGTTTGCAAAATCCCCAGGCGGTCCGGGAACGGCTGGAAGCGTTTCTCGATTGGGCGGCCCGGTCCCCGGATCGGACGTCGGGCGGTTAAAAGCGATCCCGGCGCCTGCCGCCCCCGGAGGAGGGAACAGACACGAGTCCGATGGTTCCCGTTCCATCCGCGGAGGCGGATGCCGCTCCCATGATATGATTCATTCTGCGGCGCCGGGAATCCGAATCGTGGATTGCAGGCGGTTCCATCTCGGCCGAGCAGGGCAGTCTGTTCCATGGCTTACGGCGGCTCCGAAACCGCCGGAATGGGAAAGATTTGTGGACTGCCCCCTGCTCCATCCGCACGAAGGTCGTTGCCGGACAAGCAGCTGGAGGGCTTCATGTCATCGGTGATGCTTGCGGCGATCGCCGCCGGGTTTGTCCTTTTGTTATTCCTGCTCGCGGCGACGATCCTATGGGGAATCCGCACGCGGCGCGGAGAGAGCAGTACCGTTCCCGCGCCGAAGGAGCGGAAAAAGATCCGGGCGGATATATCCGATCCGCCTGACCTTTCCGGATCGTACCGGCAATGGTTGGACGAGCGGGCAGAGATACCGGCCGTTGCCGCGCAACAACCCGTATCGGCGCGGATACGGGAGGAAGCCCACGCTGTTTTAAAGACGGCCGGATCCAATGTGCCTTTCGGGAAGGAATTGGAATCGCCGCTTCAAAAAATCCTGTGCGGCGTAATGCCGGAACTGTCCGCCCTTATCGAGGTCGGCAAGCGTGTCCAGATGGCCGCGGCGGCGGACGCGGAAAGCGGATCCGCCGAAGAGCGCCAAGCAATCCTGCGCCGGGTGGTAGCCGAGATGGCAAACCGGCAACCGGAGAACGGCTTTCTTCGACAGGTGCTCGAAACGCTGGAAGTTGAAAGACCGGAGGCCGGCCGCGGTGATCCCCGGGAGCGGATAACGGTCGTGCAGATCCCCGGACGGAACATCGTTGAAGTGGACGGCGTCGAGTATTATTCCGTCACGGATATCCCCGATCCGCAATTGCGCGAGGAAGCTCGGCGGATGGTAAATCCGCCGGACTGATCACCCGAGCCGCGATCCGCCGCCCCAGCCTTTATAAAAGAAATGTATCTCCTCAGCCCCCCGGCCCTGCCCTTTCCACACTCCCAACCCCAACCCCCACACCCCCTTCCCCCTCTCCTGACTTATGTCAGAAGAGGGAGAAAGCCTGTCCTCGAGCGGAGCGGGGGGAGGGACAGGGGATAGGAGTGAGGATGGAAAAGGGCAGGATTTCTTTTAAATCCTCCTGAGGCTGAATGGATACGAAGTAATTAACAATTGCTCAGCCGGCGATCGTCATCCCGGTGCCTGTCCTCTGCGTGTTCTTCGCTGAGGGTGATGTTAGGCGGCATCGGTCGAATTATTAAAAATCACTAAATCACGGCTTCGAGCACCCCCCGCTCCGCGAGGGCGGGCCCCGGGATGGAGAAAAAAACCAAGAACGCCGGTGATGCTTTTTTTCACCAGCATATACAGACTGCGCAAGTACAGAAATTTCAGAAAAGGTAAACCTTCCCCGCCGGAGTGGGAAGAAAAGCCCTGGATGATGTAGTTGCTGCAAACGGCCGAAGGGGATAAGGCCGCCATTCTTATCCGAAGAAAAAGAGAGGGCTCTATCCGCTCCGGCAAGCCCTCGGGCGGGCCGAGGCCGCATCGACCAACAAAAAGTCAGGACTCTTTCCGCACTCGGCCAAAGCGCATCGAGCGGGGAGTTGCACGCCGTTTTTACAGTCGCACGATTCCCGACCGGCGTTTGTCCTCCGATCACCCGATGCGCGCCAACCCCCTCACCGACCGGGTTCCGTGTGTGATACAAATATGCGGTTCTGCGCGGGCATGGAACACAACGGCCTAGGATATCGGACAGTATAATCACGGAGATCCGGCGGAGTCCGCAGGACGTACTTTATGAAGATCCGAAAGATCATAACCCTGGCGCTGATCGCGATAATCGCGGTGGAAACGGCGCTGTTGGTTTATCAGATTCCGGCGGTGAACGAACGGCTTGCCTGGCGGATTGACGAGGTGCGCGCCCGGCTTCGGGATTGTTTCTTCCCGCATCCGGATACGATTGCGACGGCCGATCCCTCGCGCGTGATGATGATCCAAAGCACCCTTACCGCGGTTAAAATCGCCGAAGCGCAGTCGACGATTTCGCCACCGTCCGCGTCTCCGGACGCCGAGGAGGATCTGCCGACCGTCACCCCGACCGCTTCCAGGCCGGCGATCCCGAATGCGGTCAGGCTGCCCTTCGAGGGGCACGAATTTCAAGGATGGAACAACTGCGGTCCGGCCAGCCTTTCGATGCTGTTGAATTTTTGGGGCTGGGACGGCAACCAAACCCGGATTGCCAATGCCGTCAAGCCCAACCGGGAAGACAAGAACGTCATGGCGTACGAATTGGAACGCTACATTATGGAGAACTCGGCGTACGGGGTCTTCCTCCGCTCAGCCGGAACGCTGGAGGATGTGCGGCAATTGATCGCGGCCGGATTCCCGGTGCTGCTTGAGAAGGGATTGGTCGTGCCGGGTCGTTCGGATCTGGGATGGATGGGACACTACACCCTGGTGGTGGGCTACGACGACTCGCGGCGGGCGGTTCTGACACAGGATTCCTACCACGGCCCCGATTATTCGGTGGACTACGATGCCCTGATGTACGATTGGCGGACGTTCAACTACCTCTACCTGGTGGTGTATCCGCGGGAGCGGGAGGCGGAGTTGGCGGGCATCCTGGGGCCGGATGCGGATCTCGATCACAACCGTCTGGCAGCATTGGATCTGGCCCGCTTGGAGGCGGGGACCCTGAAGGACGAAGCCCAGGCGTTCGCCTACTTCAACCTCGGAACGGCTCACGTCGCCCGCCTGGAATACGTCGACGCAGCCTACGCCTATGATATGGCGCGCTACATCGGGTTGCCCTGGCGCATGCTGTGGTATCAGACCGGACCCTACTTCGCCTATTATTACTCCGGCCGCCACCAGGACGTGGTCGATCTGGCGAACGCCACCTTGTACGTCCAAGAGAATCTGGAAGAATCCTGGTATTGGAGGGGTATGGCCCGGTATGCGCTGGGGGACCGCCCGGGAGCGATTGACGATTGGCGCGAGGCTTTGGTCCGCCACCCCGGATTCGCCCCCGCGCTCGAACAACTCACCCTGCTTGGAGAGGTCGCTTGAAATCCAACCTGGTTCGTTCGTTTCTGCTCGTCGGTTTTCTCTTCGCCGCCGACAAGCTGATTGCGCTTGTCAGGCAGATTCTGATCGGCCGGACGTTTGGAGTCGGCACGCAGCTGGACGCCTTTAACGCCGCGAACAACCTCCCGGACATGATCTTTGCGCTTATTTCCGGCGGCGCGATGGCCGTGGCGGTGATCCCCGTGTTGACAGAGACGCTCGACCGCGAGGGAAGGCAAGCGGCCTGGGCGCTGTTCTCGCGCTTGGCGAACTGGGCGTTCCTGGTCACCGCCGCGCTGGCCGCCGGATTGGCGGTCTTCGCGGATTCGTTTGTCGCGCACGTCGTGGTGCCGAACTTCGACGCCGAACACCAGGCGCTGACCGCCAGCCTGATGCGCCTCGACCTGTTCGCCCTGCTGGTGTTTTCGATCAGCGGATTGGTGATGGGAAGCCTGCAAGCCCACAAGCATTTCCTGCTGCCCGGGCTGGCGCCGATCCTCTACAATTGCGGATTAATCATCGGCGTGCTGGTGCTTGTCCCGGCTTACGGGATTTACGGTTTGGCGTACGGAACGATCCTCGGGGCGGTGATGCATCTGGCGATCCAGATTCCGGCGCTGCGGCGTTTTCAATTCCGGTGGACCCCTTCACTCGACTTGCGCTTTCCGGGTGTGCTCAAGGCCGCCGCATTGATGGGCCCGCGGATTCTGACCGTGGCCGCAATCCAGACGATCTTCGTCGCCACCGACAACTTCGCTTCCGGCCTGGGAGTCGGCGCGATCACGGCGTTGGCATATGGCTGGCTGATCCTGCAGGTGCCTGAAACGATTCTCGGATCCGCGCTGGGGACGGTCCTCCTGCCGACCCTTGCCGAGCAGGTCGGCCGCGGGCAGGAGGCGGAATTCCGCCGGACAATCCGCCGCGCCTTCGCTTCTACGCTGGCAATGACGCTTCCGATCCTCGCCCTCGGAATTCCATTCATGGAAGTTGCCGTCCGGCTGGTTTTCGAAGGCCGGGCTTTTACGGCCGAGGGATCTGCGATGGTGGCCGCCGCGGCGCGCATCTTTCTTCTCGGCCTGCCCGCCCACGCCCTGATCGAAACCGCCGTCCGCTCGTTTTACGCCCGCCAGGATGCGAAGACCCCCCTCGCCGCGGCGTTCGCCACCGCAATATTGTTCATCCTCCTTTGCTTTCTGCTGACGCCCCGGTCCGGCTACTTGGGAGTCGCGATCGCCAACACCTGCGCCTATTCCTTTGAGGCGGTTCTTTTACTGATCCTGCTTAAGCGAGAGGCAATACTTTGAAGCGTCGGATGGCGTCTCATCCCGTAGGAAGGACGAAGAAACGGATATGAACGATCCGATCCCCGAACTGTACCGGCTGCGGAAGAAAGACATCGCGGAGGCAAGCGCCATGTTGGCAAGAGCCTTCCGGGAGGATCCGGTCTGGAACGCGGTTTTCGGCGCGGAAGCGACCCTTGTTCAAAGGGAGGCGGTCTTCTCCATGCCGGTGCGATACTGCTTGAAATACGGAGAGGTGTTCGCGGCCTCGGAAAAACTTGAAGGGATGATCGGATGGACCCCGGGCGAGCAGGCGGAGATGACGGCCTGGAGACTGATCCGCTGCGGGGGGATCCTTTCCGGCATGAAAATCGGGTCTGTATTATCGAGCCGGATGGGCTCCATCTTCCGCCAGCTCACCCTGGATCAGAAGGAGCAGCTGCAGGGCGGGCGGTTCCTGTACGTTCAGATTCTTGGCGTGGAGCCGGCGCACCAAGGGAAGGGGATCGGTCGGCGGCTGATCGGCGAGCTCATCGAAGCCGGCCGGCGCCAGAAACGGTCTGTCTATTTGGAGACGGAAACCGAGCGCAACGTGGCGATGTACGAAAAATATGGATTCCGGCTTATTCGAACCATCACCCTTCCCGCGTTCGGCCTGCCGATGTACGAGATGATTCGGGATCCGCTGTGATGACCGCGGATCAACGAGCGAAGGGGCGGGAACGGATCGCAGACCGGAAGATTGTCTGGACCACCCAGACGGGCGAAGATCGCGGCGGGGCGTATAATCCGGGAAAGCGGAAGAAGCCCGGAGAAGGAGCGCCGAAGCGGTGTCGTCGATCTTCACCGGAAGCCGGGGCCAATACCGATGGATCGTCTGGGAATCCCGGCTCCTGAGCGAGTTGATATCGACCGTTCCGCACATCGTCCGCGGAAAATATGCGGCGGTAACATCCTTCGACGGCGGACCGTTCGTTCCCTCCGGCGGAGAAACGGAACGGGGATGGTCGTTGCGGGCGGGCGTGGCGTATAGCCCGCGGATCGCCCGGGCGGCTGAGCTCCCGCGTGCCGGGTTCGACGAGTGGTACATCTTTCCCTCACCGCGCAAAATCGATCCCCTCGAGGTTTTCGTTAACTACACCGGCTTCCGCCTGCGCTACTACGCCGCGGACGTCGCCCGGCACGGCCTGCTGGAGCGCTTCTGGGAACAAATGGAAATCCTCAAGCCGGAATCATATTTGGCGGAAGGGGATTCCCTGGTCTTCGCGACGGCGAATTCGGCTTTGTATGAGCATGCCATAAATCTGAAAATCCCGGGCTGCGGAGGACGGAGTTGACCGGCTGCTCCGCGCCACACGCCGTCCTCTTCGATCTCATGGGCGTGCTTTTGTTCCTGCGGAAGGATTGGCCGGGGGAGAAAGCCGTCGACGCGGTGGACGATATGATCGGCGGGGTGACGGACGACAACGCGTTCCGAACGTCTGTGCGGGTGCGTTTCGGAATCGGGGAAGTGGAATTTCAGAAAATTCTTGCAAGAATACCTGAAAAATATGAAGCCTATCCGCCGCTGTGGAATTTGCTGCCGGCTTTGCGGAAAAAATGTAAATTGGGAATCATCAACAATGGAACGCGGTTGACCTTTCCGTATTTCGACGCCAAATTTAATTTCTCGGAACAATTCGATGCCGTCCTTTCTTCGGGTGCGGAGGGTTTGCGCAAGCCGGAAAAGGAAATCTATCTGCGGGCGGCGGATCGCCTGGGCGTGGATCCGGGCAGGTGTTTATTTCTGGACGATTCCAAAGCCAACATCCAGGGCGCCGAGCGGGCGGGGATGCAGGCGGTTTTTGGGGGGAGCCGGGACAAGGGATTCGCGGAGTTCAGCAAACGGATGAGAGTGTAAATTTTTTCTCGAGTACAGAATTCGCGCCTCGCTTCCCGCCAAGGCACAAAGAATAACCATAGGCAGTTTTGATAGCGTATTATTTTTGTGACGAGTACTCCCCGCACGGCCATTAATCGGCGGTTCAAGATTTCACAATCGTCCGTCGAGGAGAAGTACTACGGCTCCGGGAGGAAAGCGATCCCCTTCCCATGGGAATGAGATTGCTTCGTCGTGCCGGCAAAAACAGATGCCGCTGGCAATGCTCGCAACGACGTCATCCTTGGGGATCTTTCGTAGATGGCTACGCCGTCGGTTCCGAAGTTGGCGGCTCTGACGGCGGAGCTTCCGCCGTCGTCGGTTCCGCCGTCGGAGGTTCCGTCGTCGCGCTGGGCTGCTGCGGCCCGGGCGGCGGCGGCTCCGTTGTGCGGATCGGCACATAGGTCTTCGATGCGGTCGGCGTATCGGTAGCGGTCGCTGTCGGCGTCGCAGTCGGCATCACCCACGCCGGATCCCCGCCGCCGAGCGCAATCCATAGCTCGTAGCGCGCGCCCTCGATCGGGCCGAGGTTTTTTTTATCCGCCCAGGAACGCTCGCCGCCGGTCAGCTGGAGGACTTCGCCGCCGTTCGCGATCAGGCAGACGCCTTCCAGGCAGTCCATCTCCAGGCGGGCTTTTCCTGAATCGTACGCCACCCCCATCACCGTGCCGGACACCTGTGCGCGCAGGTTCTCAGGCGCGATCACCGAAGGAGAAAAATCGGAAGGCGGAGAAGCGACGATCAGCAGGCGGCCTTGTTTGAGGGTCAGAATGGTGTTTTGCGATCCGTTCCGCGGGTCCGCCAGTCGGGTTAGCGAAACCTCGGAGAACCGGTCGAGGTAAACCCGAGAAGAATCCGGAAGGGTGAATTGGACGGTTCCTTCGAGGGTTTGCAGGGCTGCCCCGGATTTCACCGCCATTGAGGACCCCGACGCCAAGGCTGACGGCACCTGGCCGGATTCCTTGTACAGCGCCTCTCCCATAACCGCCCCGATCAGGATCGAATCCTTCGGCGGCACGGGTGTCTCGGGTTTGGATCGAAGCAGGGGCGGCAATAACGCGGCGCCCGCAAAAGCCAGGCCCGAGAGCAACGCGAGTGTCAACGCCCAGCGGATACAAGCCTTGCCCGCGGCGGCGGAGCCGGCCGGCTTTTCCAGAACGACCGCCGAAACGTTGTCGTTGGCGTTGCGCCCCATCGCCTTGCTCACCAGG
Source organism: Anaerolineales bacterium (assembly GCA_016928575.1). Taxonomy (NCBI): domain Bacteria; kingdom Bacillati; phylum Chloroflexota; class Anaerolineae; order Anaerolineales; species Anaerolineales bacterium. The sequence goes on along the minus strand of JAFGKK010000015.1, from coordinate 59,642 downwards.
GTGCGGGCCGCCTGGAGCGGGGGATTGCGGGAAACGATCGGCGGAATCTCCGTCGTCTCGACGAAATGCCCGCGGCCGTCCGGCCGTTCCTTGATCAACCCGTCGCTGCACAAAAGGATGTGGTCGCCCGGCTTAAGCGGCGTTCCCTGCCGCGCGCGGGCGGAGGATTCGTCCTCGCGCGCGTTCCAATACACGCCAAGGTCGGCCTGCACGTCCGGTTCGTTCCCGATCGAACGCACCAGCAGGGCGGCGCGCGGGTTGCGCCCCGCCTCCTGCGGACGCAGCTTGCCCATGCGGATCATCTCCTCCCCCCAGTTATGATCCGTCGTCAGCTGGATGACCTCGTTTTCGCGGATCAGATAAGCGCGGCTGTCGCCCACGGAGGCGAGGTACATCCGGTCTTTGTGGACGATCACCGCCACGGCGGTGGATCCCATGTCGCGCTTGTTTTCGTCTTGCTGGGCCTCTTCATACACCGCGCGGTTGGCTTGTTCCATCGCCGTCTCGAGGATCCTTGGGAAATCCTCGCCCAAGGAACCGCGCACGGAATCGACGATGGTCTCCACCGTCAGATTGGAGGCCCGCTCGCCCGAGGATGCGCCGCCGATCCCGTCGGCCACCACCGCCAAAGCAAGATCCGCACCGCCGGCGGTGCGCAGCTCTTCGGCGAAGGAGGCATCCTCCATCGAGCGCCGTTTCGGCGAGGCGCCGATGTTCTGGTCCATGCCGATCCGGATGGCGCGCCGGCCGCGTTTGGAGGTGGATTGTGAAGCGGTGGATTCTCCCATGGGATTTTCCTGTGGTCGATTGTCCCTGCGCGTGCAGGCCGAGAAAAAACCATCCCGAGAAAACGCCTTTGCCGTCCAATCGCCCGGCGCAAAGGTAAAAATCTCTTTGCGTCCTCACCGTCTTGGCGGTTCGAAACGGTTGGTCTCCTCCATCAAAGCGAAGCAGAAGCCGATTATTCCCGGCTCATCCGGTTGGTGGATTCGGTATCCGCCCCGCCCCCGAATCCCCCGCCGCCCTGCCCGCGGAATTGCAGGCGGACCCCGCTTCGCTCCGGATTGGCGAGCTGGATTTCATCCCCGTCCTTCAGCGGATTGCGGTCCATCGGCACCAGGCGCACCCCGTTCAGGTAGGTGCCGTTAGCGCTTTGGTCGTCGCGCAGGAAGTAGGCCCCGTCCTCCTCGAGGATCGTGCAATGCAGGCGGCTGATCGGGCTGTCGGGCTGATTGGCCTGGAACACCAGGTCCGCGTTCTTCTTCGAGCGGCCGATCGAAGTGGTGCCGTACAGTTCGAAGGAGGAGCGCCCCGTGCCGGTGTTGCCATCCAGATCGACGAGCATGGCTTTCGAGGCGCCGGGCCGGCTCTTGAAGCGCAGGGTCTCCCCCACTTCTTGGATGAATTCCGTCGCCGCGCCGACCGCCTGCTGGGCCGTCCCCGCGATCGGCTTGCGGAACACGATCACCAGAACCAGCGCAGCCAGCGCGATCACCAACGAGAGGTACGGCAGCACGCCTCCCAGGGAGAGGCTGCACAGCGGCGAATCGCTGCCGGGCGGGCAGAGGTTGAATCCTCCGGCGGAGGAGGCTTCGATCCGCACGACGATTTGATCGCTGAGACCGAACAACCCCAACTCGTCCTCGATTTGAACCTGCAGGGTGGCCGGGCCGTCGAGGTACTCCTCGGTCGGATTCCAAACAAAGGTCAATTCTTCGGAAGGCTCATCCAGCACCGTCTGCGGCGTGTTGTTCACCAGAAGCGTGGCCCGCAGGATTTTTCGCGGATAGCTGTCGGGCCAGGAGACCGATGCGGTGACGACGATCCCGGTGACGGGCGTAGCCTGTGTATCCTCTGTCGGCCGGTAGGACTCCGGGGAAATGGTCTGTTCGTCGCCCGGCGATCGAATAACGGCTACCGGCGGCTCCACCTCGATATCGTACTGGGCCAGGACGGGTTTTTGCCCCTGCCCGTATTTCAAGCCGACCGCAACCACCCGGGTTCCGCTTTCCGCGTTCGGCGAGCGGTAGGTGAGCACATACTGGGTCCGCAGACCCGTGAGCTGCGGCTTCAAGCCGGCGATGCTCGCCGCGCCTTCCGCGGTGTAATAGAAATACCGCCCCCCGGTCTGCTCGGCCAGCTGTTTGAGGTCCTCCTGCTCCGTTTCGGCGAACCGAACCTGTATGGTGTGCACGGGCACGCCCATGAGAACGGCTTTCTGGACGACGCTGGAAAGCGGATATTTCCTGTCCACATGGAACTCGCTGGAAAGGACGACGATCGCCTGCGCCTTGCCAGCGCCCTGCGAAGCTTCGTCCAGGAACGAATCCAAGAGCGCACTTACGCCTTCCAGCGGATACGCGAGGTGATAGGTGATGGCGGGATTGTATTGATTGAGGATGTTGGGAATTTGCGTGGCTTGTGTTTCCGGACTGACCAGCGCCTGGGGGCCGCCGGGCTGTTGAGAAATGACGTAGAAGACATCCTTCCCGGTAAGGAGCAAGGGGTCCTGGGTGAGTTCAACGACGGCGTCCTTCATCTCCTGGAGCACGGTGCCCCCGCCCGCGCCGGTCCGGTAGAGGCCCAAGCCGGTGTCCAGGATGAACCCGATCTCCGCCCCCGTTTCCTGCTTCTCGATCCCGTATTCCACCGAAACGTTGTTCTCCGAAAGCGCGAGGCTCTCGGCGGTCGGGGCGGCGGCTTCGATGCCGCCCGGCCCCAGCACCAGAATTTGAACTTTCACTTCCGGGAAGGCGCTCGAATCGACCCTGACGATCCGCAGGGTTGAGGCGACTGCCTGCGAATGGACGGGACCGGTTCGCAGCAGCAATCCGATCAAGGCAAGCAGAAGGCACCCGCAGAGGGGACGGGGGAAGATCCGCCGGAAGGGGAGCATGTCTCCTCCATTTATTCATATCGTTTGGGAGAGAAGCCGCTACGGGAGAGATTATACTCCGGGCGGAATCCCCCTGAGATGAGTTGCATTATAAATCCGTACCAACCGGTCGGCAATCGGATTCCGTCAACCCGGGCCGCGGCGTTCTACCGGAGGCGAGGGATCGGTGATGGAGGGACGCGGGAAGGCGTCGATCCGCATCCGCCGCCGGCGTCTCGGCGCAGGAAAGCCTCGGACGGGTTGCCTTCGATAAATCATCCTCCCGCCGCGGCCTGCGAGCCCTGCAGTTGCTCGATGTGCAGCAGATCGTGGCGGGCGGAAAAGCGCATCTGCTCGGCAAGCGTGGTCGGTCCGAAAAGCGCGTGACGGGCCGCGCGCCGCCAATCCCCCGGACGGAGGTCGCGCAGAAGGGCGATCGTCGCTTTGCGCGCCGCGGCGAAATCCCGCAATGCCTGCGGGCCGTCCTGGCTTCGGTAACGGCGTTCTTCCGCCCACGGATCGGATTCCACGGGCGCAAGAAACGGATTCTCTTCCGAGAGGATTTTCCGCAGACGGGGCTGGGTGATCTCACGCTCCACATCCCGCAAATGGCAGGCGATTTCCACCGGCCCCCAGCCTTCCTCGAGCGGGCAGCACGACCAGCGGCTCTCGCCGAAGATGTGCAATGCGGCGGCCAGGTGTCCGGCAAGCAGGGCTGGAAGGACGCAGGGCGAGGGTTCGGGGGATTGCAGAAAAGCCGCGTCGCAATGGTCGGATTCAAGCCCGGCGGCGAGTTGGTTCATCGTTCCTTCCCCCGTGGCGGGAAGCGGGCCGGCAGCGGCGCCCCGGATCACCCGGAAGGTCGACAGGCCCAACGCGCGCGCCGGCGCCAGGTCTTCCGCGGGATCGTTGCCGATGAAGGCTGTTTCGGACGGCGTCGCCGCGATTCTTCCGAGGACCTCGGCCGTGAACTCGGGCCGCGGTTTTGCGAAATGCATGCTCTCGTAGGAAGGGACAAGGTCGAAACCGCCGGCGTGCGAATTGAATCCCGCCCAGGCCAGGCGGTGTTCGACCGCCGCCAGCGGAAACACCGGATTGGTGGCCACCGCCACCTTCCACCGCAATCCGAAGGCGAGTTCGACCGCGCGGGCCGCGCCTTCCATCGGACGGGTCAATGCCCGGAGGGAGGGGAACCCCTCCGCATAGAAACGCTCAAATTCGTGAACCAGCGGTTCCCGTTCCATGCCGAGCCGGGGAAAGAAGACCGCTTCGAAAGCGCGCTGAAGCGTGGTTTCCGGATCGGTGTTTTCGAGCATGGCTTTGGTTCCGGCCATGAGCGCCTCCTGCAAGCGCGCCGGATCGATCCGGGAGGAAAAGAATTTCCCCAACAAACGCAGGTAGGCGGGCAGGAACCGGTCGATGTCGTTTTCGAGGAGGGTATCGTCCAGGTCGAACAGAATGGCGGAGATCATGACCGAACCTTCAACCCTTTTCACCGCAAAGGCGCAAAGTCGGCGAGGAGCAATTCAAAAAAACCGGCGCTTCGGAAAACCCGCGGCGATTGTCGGAGGCGGATTACGACAACGGCTTGCGAATCTCCCGGATGGCCCGGTGGCATTCGCCGCACCCGATGTGGGGATCGAATCCGGAGCGCTGGGTGCGGCGGCAATAAGAAGCAACCTTCACCCGACGGCCCCGGCCGAATATCCCCCGGGAAATCTCGCCGCGGAGGACCATCTCGGGGCAGGCATTCGCTAAAAGGATGCCGGGGACCGGACAATCCCTGCAGAGTTCGGGTTTCCAATCGCTTTGAGCTACCAGCAACCGGCATTCCTGAGTCGCCCGGCCGCGGCCAAAATCCTGATAGTAGTAGCCGCACTCTTTTCCGTAAGGGGTGAGCATCGGTCAGGCGCGGGTGAGATACTGTCCGGTGCGGGTATCAACGCGGATCGTGTCACCGTTTTCAACGAACAACGGGACGAGGACTTTGAGTCCGGTCTCGGTCTTGACGCTCTTGGTCGCGCCGGTGGCCGTATCGCCCTTGACCCCCATCTCGGCTTCGACGATCCTAAGGTCCACCGAAGCCGGAAGCTCCACGTCGATCGGCTCGGAATCGTGGAAGGTCAGCTTGACCTCCTGGCCTTCTTTGAGGTAGGGGGAGTTTTCCCCCACCACAGGTGCGGCGATGGCGGTCTGATCGTAGTTTTCCGTGTCCATGAAGTGGAACAGGTGGCCGTCGCTGTAGAGGAACTGCGCCTGGTGGTGGTCGAGGCGGATATCCTGCACGCGGTCGCCGGATTGGAAGGTTTTCTCCAGCACGTTGCCGGAACGCAGATCGCGCACTTTGGTGCGGATGGTGGCGTTGCCGCGGCCGGGTTTGTTGTGCGAGTATTCGAGGACCTTGAACAGCCGGCCGTCGAGTTCGAAGGTCACACCCTTGCGGAGGTCGTTGACGTCGATCATTGCTTGATGCCTTTTCTAGTCCGGTTTCGAAAGATGTCGCCCCAAGGCCGCGCATCTAGAAGGGAGCGGGGAACCGCGAGGCCGAAGGGATCAGGATCGGCGGGATTATACCGCATGCGGAAGGCGCATCCGCGGCTTATTTCGAATTGCTTCCGGCGTCCTCGAGTGACGCGAGTTTCTTTTTCAGGGCGTAGAGTGCCGCCTGGGTGCGGTGCGCCAGGTGCAGCTTGGAGAGGATGTTGCTGACGTGACTCTTGACCGTACCCTCGGCCAGGGTCAGCTCGTCGGCGATTTCCTTGTTGCTTCGTCCGCGGGCGATCAGCCGTAGAACCTCGAGTTCGCGGGGGCTGAGGTCGGCCGCCGGTTCGTCTTCCGCCCCGCTTTTCTTAAGCAGACGGGCGGCGACGGACGGATGCAACGTGGCCTGGCCGAGCGAAGCGGCGCGGATCGCGCCGACCAATTGCTCCGGTTCCATATCCTTTAACAGGTATCCTTGCGCTCCGGCCTGCATGGCGGGAAACAGATATTCATCGTCGGGGTAGCTGGTCAGCACAAGGATCCGGGCGGCGGGGCAGACGTCCATGATCCGGTCGATGGCTGCCACGCCGTTCATCTCAGGCATCAGCAGATCCATCAGGATGACATCGGGCGCGAATTTCCGCGCCAGTTCCACGGCCCGCGCTCCGTTCTCCGCCTCGGCCACGATCTCGATGTCGGGATAGGTACCCAGGAAGCTGCACAGGCCGTTGCGGACGACGGGATGGTCGTCGGCGATGAGAATCCTGATGACGTCAGTCATGGGCGGCTCCTTGTGCCTGCGAGGCCGGTCCGGGGAGGATGACGGTCACGCGGGTTCCGCCGCCGGGATCGGAATCGATCGCTAGCGTCCCCTGCAACTCCGCCAGCCTCTCGCGGATTCCCCGCAAACCGGTCGACCGTTCGGGATCAACAGCCGAGGGATCAAACCCCGCGCCGTCATCCGTGATCCGCATCCGGATTTCCTTGGCTCCGGATACCAGCTCCAGAAATACGCGCTTGGCGTGGGCGTGCCGGGCGACGTTCGTCAATAATTCCTGGGCGATGCGGAACAGTGCCTGCTGGCAATGCGGGGGCGGATCGAAATCCGCAGCAGTCGCGCGCCAGACCACCTCGATCCCCTCACGCTTGCCGAACGTCTGCAGGTAGTCCTGCAGCGCCGCAGCCAAGCCCCGCGGATCGGAGAGGGCCGGGCGAAGCTCGCCGATCAGGGTCTGCATCTCCGCACCGGCCTGGCGGCTGTGGTCGCGGGCTTCGAGGAGCTTTGTGCGCGCGGCTTCCGGGTTTGAATCCAGTAGATTCAGAGCGGCGGCTACGGCCAAATTCGCGCCAAAGAGGTTTTGTTTGATCCCGTCGTGAAGATCGCGGGCCAGCCGCTGGCGTTCCTGCAGGGCGGCCAGTTCCCGCTGCCTTCCGGCGCCGGCTTGGATTTCCTCCGCCATGCGGTTGAACTGGCGGGAGAGGAGGCCGATTTCGTCGCCGGAAGCATCTTCGACCCGCCGGGCGAGGTTACCACCGGCCAGGCCGACGCTGGCTTGGGTCAAATGCTTCAGCCGGCGGGTGAATCCGGTTGCCGTCACAATTCCGAAGATCAACCCCAGCGGGATCATACACGGCAGAAGGACAAGTGTTGTGGCGGCCAGCGGCTGGAAGAGGTCGCCGGGGGCCAAATGGACAATCGCCGGGCGCGGTTGACGGTAGAACAGGATGCCGAAGATTTCTCCACCGCTGCTGATGATCGGGACGGCGGCCGCAAAGACGTCCGCCGTCTTCATGAGCTCCGCGGCGGTGCGCTGATCGGCTAACGCTTTTTCCACCAGCATTTCCGCCTCGGGGAATCCCTCATCGGCGAACTGCTTGCCCGCGGGATAGCGGTCCGGCCGGTTGCTGGCGACCACGACGCCTTGTGGATCGACCACCACGCGCACATCGTCAAGGAACCGCGTGTCTTCTTCCCCGGAGACACCGAATTTCAGGATCAATCCGGTGGGCGCGTACAGCGCCTCTGCCAAGTTCTCCGCCGATCCATACTCCATCGGCCCGGCCGACCTGCGGGCCATTTGTTCGGCGGTCCACAAGCCGACGTTCCGCGCCCAAAAATCTCCAATGGGCTCGCCGAACAACCCCAAGATCGCAAACAGGATGATCTCGAGAGTCAGCGCGGTGATCAGCGTTACGCCGACATATGAGAGCGCCAGTTTCCACCGAAGGGTGGCGAATTTCTGAAGGAAGGAGGCCGACATGGTTTTTGGAAAAATCCCGCCCCGGAGGGCGGCACAAGTATTGTACTGGCAATGCCGTTCCGTCGGGGCGGGATTTTACCCCATGGGCGGACTCAAAAGAAGCTCACTGGAGGATCAAGCGCATTCCTGTGAAATCAAACGTCAGTGCATACGGGCGGAAGAAGGCATGCGAGATCAATCCGCCGACCTGAAATCCATGCGAGCCCTGCAAGGTCTGCAACCCGCCTTCCATGACGGTGCCAAGAACGTCAATGGCGACGACCTCATTCGGACCCGATCCGAGGGTCAACCGGCGGATTTGGACGTCCACGGATCGGAAGTTTTCCGTTGCCCCGCCGATATCTTCCTTGGCCCTGCTCCAATCCACGGCGATCCCCGCCCGCTTCATCACGGCTTCCATTCCGGTGAACCCTTTTCCGGCCAGCCCGGTGTCCACAAAAAAGAGCATTGGTTCAAGGTCGTTGAGGGTGCCCCAGGCCAAGATGACGTGCATGTCGGCCAGCCAGAACGGAATGGTCTTGACGGTTCCCCGCCCGATTTGCCGGTCGAGATCTTCCAGGGCGCCGGGGGTGATTTTCCGAAGCGTCAAGCATCCACCGGCGTAGTCGATGGTGGAGAGAAAATGCATCAGGAACCTCGTCCCGACGACGCCTTTGATTTCCATTCCTATTACGGATACCCAACGATCCGTGTCCAACACTTGGATCGGGACGTTGCGGATGAGGAAATCCCCGATGGCGACCGAATCCACCAGCCCCAATCCCAGTTCGGATTTTTTCCCGCCGGCGAACGTGCCCTGGAGCGATCCGCCGATCCGCGCGCCGGTCTTTTCGGCAAGATCGTCGTCAAGGAGGATCTCCGCGCCGCCGGTGTCGATGATGAAATTTACCGGCGGGAGACCGTTGATGGCAACTTCGACCACCGGCAACGGATCGGTGATGACGAAGCCTATCCGGCTTTCCTCCGGCCCCTCGATATCGTATGTCGCAAGGCCGGCAAGCAATCCCGCCTGTCGGCCGAGCCCTTGCGCATCCGCCAGCGGTCCGACGGCGAGCGGACCTGCGGTGTCGAGAAAAGCCGCCGAGGCGTCGGCGAAGCGGTCGGCGCGGTAGTAGGCCAGACTCAGCCGGGATTTCAGGTTCGCGTTCAAGGGCCAGAAGTTGGTATACCAAGGGGTGGATCGCAAGGCCTCCAGGAAAAATTGCTGCGCTTCTCCGGCGCGATTGTTCAGCAGCGCGATGTTGCCCAGCTGTTCCAGGATCCGCGGATTTCCCGGAGAGAGACGGTTGGCCTCGCCGTACAACTCCGCGGCGTCGGCGAACCGGCCGGCGGAATAGGCTGCGTCGGCGGCATCGAGTTGGCCTTTCAATTGAGGATCCATATCTTCACATCCCAGAAACAGGACGGCCAGCGGGATGATGCAAAAAGTCAGCATGCCGGCTGCGCCAAGCAAGAGGATTCTGCGAAGAGACTTTGTTCGATTTTTCTTTTCCATTCATACCTCCATCCGTATTCAATATGTTTGCCTCTCCAAATCGGTCCACCCCTACATCCAGCCGGAGGGCAAGACAACCGGTCGCAATCGGAAAGTGCCATACCCGGACGGCCTCCTCCGGCGGGAGCCCTATCCATCGGATTGCGCATACCATATCGTGGGGTGCCTTCGAGGAAAAGGATCAAAAGAATGATTGTTCCCTAAACGAAAGATGTGTTCCCAAGTCAAAAGACCTGAGGATGGGTCTGTGCGGAGCGGAACGGCCGAAGTTGCAATTCGAGGAAGGAATTTTCACCGGGATGCGTCCGGGAAATTCCCATCTTGGCCGTCCGGCAGGGAAATCGCCGGAGCATTTCCGCCGCTTTTCCGGATCATCCCAAACGGAATACACTAATACCGGGTCCCGTACGTCGATATAGGTGAAATGCCATGGAACGGAAGACAGTTTGGAGTAGCGGCGAGACTCACAGACGGCTCGCGGAAACCTATACACGCGAGAAGCCGAAACTATTGGCCCGCCTGCGCGCCGCCGGACGAACTTGGGAAGAGGCGGAGGATCTCGTCCACGATGTCTACGCCGAGATCATGGAAAAGCTGCCGCTAGTGTCGGAGATCCGCAACCTTCCCGCCTGGATCAATTCCCTGACCACGCGCCGGATGATTGACGCCTGGCGGCGCGACCGGGCCCGCGAGAGGGCCGGTGAAACGGACGTGGCCGAGGATACGCTGTGCGAGATCATCGCCGGGGTGGGGCTGGATCCACAGGATGAATTCATCCGCGAGAGCCTGGTCGAAGCGCTGAACGACGCCCTGCACGCGCTTCCCTCAGCCCAGCGCAGGGTGGTGGAAGCCCAAGTCTTCGGCGGGCTGACCTTCCGGGAGATCGCGGAAGCCACCGGCGAAAGCATCGACACGCTTACGGCCCGCAAGCGATACGCCATCCGCAGCCTGTCGCGCGCATTGCGGCAATGGATAGAGGAATGATTTGCTTTGGGCTGCCCCGGCCCGCCGGGTTTCCGGATTGCGGGATTGGACATGCCCGCGGGCGGCTCGATCCCGCGGGTTGAAAAGAGCGAATGACCGGATGAATGCCGGAGGAGGAAAAGCCATGCGAGTCGAAAAGGAAATTCTGGTAGAGCTGGGTCCTGATGAGGAAAAAGTCGACGGGGAGGGCTTCGAGGCCTGGTGGGAAGACCGCAGCCTGCCGCAGAAGGTTGGCCTCGGGATTGTATTTGCGGCGGGCGGCATCGCCCTGGTGGCGCTGATCGGATTAATCGTCATGCTGCTGTGGAACTGGCTGATGCCCGAGATTTTCGGCCTGCCGACCATCGATTACTGGAAAGCGTGGGGCTTGATGGTCCTGAGTTGGATCCTATTCAAGGGGATCCGTTTCGGGGAAACCAGCACCGCCCGCACCGAACGGAAGCGCAAGCAGGAATTGCGGCGATACATCCGCGAAGGGCAGGATGAGGAAGCCTCCTCGAAGGGATAAGCGGGCGATCAGAGTCGGGCCGCGGGATAAGCCCGGACGGATCGGCGGATGTCCGGGCTTTGCTTTCGTATAATCCCGAGGATCCGGCAGAGGACCGGATTGGTCGGAAAAAAGCAGGAGCTCGACAATGAGCGTGAATGCGCGAACGGTCCGATCGACGGAGATCCCCCGGTCGAGGCAGGCGGGGATTGCGGGATTCTGGTACCTCCTGATGGCCGTGCGCAGCGGGTTTGCGATGATGTTCGTGGATAAGCAAGTCGTCGTCCCCGGAGATGCCGGGGCGACGGCGGCCAACATCCTGGCATCCGAAGGGCTGTCCGCCTGGGGTTCGTCGCCAATATCGCCGGGCAGGTCGTTTTCCTGTTTCCGGCGCTGGCGTTGTACCGGCTGTTGCAGTCCGTGGATCATCGTCCGGCCCGGCTGATGGTCGCCCTCGTCACCGCCGCCGTTCCCGCCGTCTGTCAGACGATGTCCTTCAATTCGCCCCCGTCCCGGTGCTGGGCGGCGCGCCCTACCTGCAGACGTTCGGACCGGACCGGAGCGGCTGAATGCGTTGGCGATGCTTTTTGTCGATCTGTACGGGCAGGGAGATGAAGTCATGAGGGTTAATTCCGCGGTCGGATTCCTACCTTTTTTCGGATTGGGACCCGTGACCCTGGTCTCGGCCCTCGCCAACGACATTTCCCGGCAGAACGGAGAGGTATGACTGTCTTTGACGGGTTGGGGAGCCAAGGGAAGCGTCTTTTCCCGCACAGACGACCGCCGACCCTTATCCGCATCCTGCTTGAGGCGAATGAAATGGAAAGGAAGGCGTAAACCATGAATTCAACCCGTAATCCCGACATCGATCACCGGGTTCTTTGCACACTCGGGGGCGCCGCCGCCTGGGTTGCGGCGGGGCTGGTGCTGGGCGAGGCGGCGGTGTTCGCCGTCTTTCCTCAACCGGATGAAATTGGAGACTGGTTCCGCTTGTTGCAGGAAAAACCGCTGGTCGGATGGTTGGACCTTTGGGGACTGGAGCTTCCGTTGTACGCGGCTTTTCTGTTTTTGTTTCTCGCTCTCTACGCCGTCCTCCGGAAGACCGATCCACAATGGATGAAGATCGCATTGGCCGCCGGATTGATCGGGATCGGGGTCTTCTTTGCCACGAACAATCCCGCGGCAGTGATCTCCCTCAGCCGCCAACACGCGGCGGCGGCGACTGAGACGGATCGTTCGGCGTTGCTTGCGGCGGGGCGGGCACTCCTGGCCGCCACCGGACAGCGGGCCGTGGGCGGTTTCAACACGGGCCTGGGCCTGGTGTCCGTCGCTGGATTGATCGTTTCCTGCGTGATGATCGGCAGCCAGGTGTTCGGAAAGCCGACCGCGTATCTCGGCATTGTGGCGCACGCCTTGTCGTTGGCCGATTTCTTGAGAGCGGCGTTGACGGACTCGGATATCGCCGTGCTGATCTTGGTCGCGCCCAATGCATTGCTGCTTGTGATTTGGTATGTTGCCGTCGGCCGGACGCTCCTGAAAACGACCGATCGGAGGAAAGGATCCACGGCCCGGCATCCATAGACCCATTTTGTTGCTCAGGGTAAATCGAACGCGTAACGGCAGCCCTTCCGGTTTCCTGCAGGTTTTCTTCCTTTGGTTGGAAGATTCTGACGGGACCAAGTTCCGAGCGATAAAGGGAAAAAGGAAACGATGAACGCGCAAATATACTATTTTTCCGGCACCGGCAACTCCCTGCACGTCGCCAAAGAATTGCAGAAGAGATTCGGGAGCGGCGAGCTTGTGCCGATCGTCCGGGAGTTGAAAAAACCGTCTTCCGCCTCAACCGGGGAGGTGGTGGGTTTTGTTTTTCCGATTCACAATCTGACCTCGCCGGTTCCGGTGAGGAAGTTTTTCGAGTGCGTGGATCTGCGCTCGGCGAAATACCTGTTTGCAGTGGCCACCCGCGAATGCTCCGACAAGGTGTTCCTGGATATCGAAAAGATTCTTGCGCCGCAGGGGAAATCGTTGGATGCCTGGTTCTCCGTGGAGATGCCGTGCACGTACATCCCATTGTTTGCGCTTCCCTCGAAGGAAGCCGCCGCGGAAATGGAGCGGAAGCTTAAGCAGAAGCTGGATGAAATCATGGATGCGGCGGTGCAGAGGAAGATCCGCCGCGTGAAGGACGATCCGCTGGTGTTTCTGCTGGGGCACGTCCTCTATCCGCCGATCACGGAGTTTTTCTTCCGGGTTCGGTTTCCGGAAATGGTCCGTTCCTTTTACGCCGATTCCCACTGCAACGGATGCGGATTGTGCGAGAAGGTCTGCCCCTCCGACCGGATCCGAATGCGGAACGGAAAACCCGAGTGGATGGAAAGCGTCGATTGCATGTATTGCTTCGCCTGCCTGCATTTGTGCCCGAAGGAGGCGGTCCAGATCCGCGGGAGGAACACGGTCGGCAAAGGGCGATACCATCATCCGCAGATCAAGCCGGTGGAAATCGTGCGCCAGAAAAATCCCTAGCCGGTTGCTGAAAAAGGGGAAAAAGGCGGTCGGGCCTCGCTGTGCGAAACGGGGCGGGGCCGACCGCCTTTTTCAGCGCAACGCTGGGATCGTATCCCAATAACTCCTGTCAGCATTCTGATGGTTCAAAGGGCCGAGATGAAGCGCATTCCTTGCGCTCGGCCCGGGTTTGCCTTCCCCTTTGTTGGCCATCAATACCTCTTCACCGATCGAGGACTCCCGCCACATCCCAAAGCAAAATCGTACCGTCGTAGGATGCCGAGGCCACGGTCTTTCCGTCCGCGGAAAAGTCCACGCCGATGACCAGGGAGGTATGCCCTGTCAGTCCTGCAAGGTATTTCCCGCTCGAGGGATCCCAGAGGTTGACAAAATAATATTGATTTCCGGGGGAACCCGAGGCGCAAACCGTCCCATCCGGCGAGCAAGCGGCATCCGTCCCGCCTTCCGGGCTGCCATGGTACTCGTACCCGGGAAGTTTGTAGACGGAGATCATGGAGGAAAAGGAAACCACTATTAGGTACTTCCCATCGGGCGAGTACGCAACCCGTGAGACCCCCCAAAACTCCTCTCCCAATGTTCCTAGAAGCTCGCCGGTGGCCGGATCACGGAAGTAGACATCCGTGGGCGAGCCGGCCGTGTAGGCCAGGGTCTTTCCGTCCGGCGAAAAGGCAACGTTCGATACACCCCCGCCGAGTCCGGCCTTCACCCACAGCTTGGCGCCGGAGGTTGCATCCCAGAGAATGAGGGTTTGATCGTCGCCGCCCGAAGCCAGCGCGTCGCCGTCCGGGGAAAAGGCAATCGAGTTCACGAGGTCGGTGTGCCCGTGCAAGACCGATTTCTGACTCCATACGTTCGTCTCCCACAGGATGATGGACTTCGCGGCTCCGGCGGTGGCGAGCGTCTTCCCATCGGAGGCGTACGCGGAAGGCCCGGCGTAAACCGTGAGGAGGATTTTCCGGCCGGCGATATCCCACAGGTCCACTCCGGCGCAGACATCCGCCGCCGCCAGGGTCTTGTCATCGGGGGAGATGGCGACGCTCGAGAGCTGGGCATGCTCCTTAAGGGAATAGGCTTGGATGACCGCGCCGCTGGATACCCGGTAGCGCACGATGCTGCGGTCGAAGGACACCGAGGCTAATTCGAGGCCGTCGCCGGAAAAGGAGAGCGCGAGGATGCCGGATTTCTGCGCATTAAGCATACGGATTATCGCTCCGGTGGCGCTGTTCCATTCATAGATCCGGCCGTCGCTCATTCCCGCAGCCAGCGTCTTGCCGTCGGTGGAAAAAGCGAGGCGGGTGTTGTTTCCGCCGAGGCAGTAGTAGTTCACGCCCTTCTTTTCCGCGGAACCGGTTGTCAGGCTGCGGATTTTTTCCCAGCGGACGGCATCCCAGAGGATGACCACACCCTTCCCGTCAGCGGAGGCCAGCAGGGTCCCGTCCGGGGAGAACAACGTGCTCCGCACTCCCTCGGCGTGACCGGCGAGCGTTTGGATCATTTCGCCCGTCTCGGCGTTCAACAGCAGCACGGCCCCCTGTTTTTTGATGGAAAAGTCGAGGAATTCCATGCCGACCGCCAATAGCGCGCCGTCCGGGGAAAAAGACAAGCCCATGACCTGCTGGGGCTGGAGTTCTTCGAATTCAAACGAATATAGGAGGCTCACAACGGAGGTATTTCCGTTTTGCGGATTCACGAGGGCGACGCCCAGACTGATCAACTCGGCTTCGTCGGCGACGACTTTGTATCCGGCCGCCAGCCGGGTCCCGTCCGGAGCGAAGGCAAGGCTCGTGATTTCGGTGCCCGGCCCGCCGACAGAGAAGATATCCAGCGGCGTCCCGGATGAAACATCCAGCAGCAGCACCACGGTGCTGTCGGGAGCTTCCCCGGACGCCCGATCCATGCCGAGATGGGATCCGCACGCCAGAGTTCTCCCGTCCGGGGAGAAAGCGACCGCGGTCATGCGGAGGGCGGTCGGAAGAAACCATGCTTCCTCGAGGACGCCGCCCTCTTCCATCCGGTACAAATACACGCCGATCGACGTGGCGACGGCGATCTCTTTGCCGGAGGGCGAAACCGCCGCGCCGTTCAGAGCGCCTTTCCCCAAACGCCCGACGGCGAATTCCGGCAGCGGCTTCGACAGGTACGCCGCAAAAGGAGCGGGCGAAGGGGTTGCGGCAGGCGGCAGAGTCGGGGGGGGTGCAGCGGTTGCGGTCTTCGTGATCTTCGCGGCGGATATGCCCGTGGGGTGCGCAGGCAACGCGGATTGAACGGCGGGGGAACCGCCGGTCTTCTCCAAAGGCGCCGCGGGCGACGGCGGCGGGAAAACCCCGCAGGACGCGGGAAATAGCGCCGTGAGCAGCACAAAAACGCAATTTCGCGGAAGGATGGTTCGATAGGTCTTCATCCGTAGGCCTCTCACTTGGAACGGAACGATTCTCCACCCGGATTCCGGCTCAACCACGAATAATGGCGCCGGTATGCATCTACGAGGGAGTATACCTAACAGGGATGCATGGGAGGTGACAATCCGGTGTTATTTTTGAAACACGGTTTGCGATTCCCGAATATTCCCCTGTTTTCACCGATTTTCTCATCCCGCATTCCCGACAACCTGGGACGCGACAACCTCCATATCATCCATGGGATCGCCGCCGGAAGTGATGGGAGTCGAATTTGACCAATGGCATTGTATTTGTTCGCCGGGGGGAATGTCTTGTTCCTGGCCGTCTACCGGGTCGTGGTGGCGGCGATCGGCCGCAGGCCGAGGTTCTTCACCGCAAATGCGCAAGCGTGAGCGCCGATTGCATTAAAAGGAATGCCTTGGGATGGGGAAAGCCGGCCAAACGCATACCGCGCCGCGGGTTCCGGGCGTCCGCCTGGAAGAAGATGCGAAGCCCCGCTACGATCCCCGTAAGAATGCCCCTTTGCTCCGGAACCTCAACCCGCCGAATACCGCATTACCTTCCATTGGAATAACCACGCGCCGGCAATGAAGAAGGCCGCCGAAAGCGCCGCCGCCGCGGCCAGGCGGAATCCGATCTGCCCGAGGTCGGATCCGTAAAGGACCGCCTGTTGCAGCGCGGTCATGGCATGGGTGGCGGGGAAGACGTCGTTCCATCCGATCTCGTGTCCGAAGAGGTGGAACAGCGGCGGAGCGGGCATCGGGAAGAAGGATCCGGAGACGAACACCTGAAGCATCGTGACCGTTGCCCCGAGGTTGACCGCCTGGCTGTCGTTCTGGACCAGGCAGCCGACGATCAGGCCGGCCCCGACGGCGGACACGGCGGTCAGAAAGGCGCCGAGAAAAATCGGTATGGCGGCGCGGGAATAATCCAATCCGAATAGGATCATCCCGCCCATCACCAGCGCGATCTGCACGGCCGCCATCGCCAGTTGCGAAAGGGCGATCCCGCCGAGCAACTCCGGCCCCGACACAGGGCTGAGCCTGAGACGCCGGATGGTGCGGGTGCGCATCTCGCGGCCGAGCAGCAGGGCCGTTTGCGGGATGAGGAACAGGATGCTGAAGACCAGCAGGCCCGGCGCGTAGACGGTGAAATCGGTGCGGGCCCGGAAACTTGTCGCAGGGATGGCTTCCTGCCGCTGGCGGACCGGCAACGCAACGCCGATCGCTTCGAGAAGGTATTCGCTCAGCCGGCTCTCGAGGATCGCCGAAGACGTCAGAAAGTCGTTGAACAGGGCGTCTCCGCGGATGGTGTAGGCAAAGGGCAGCCCGTCGGCGGCCGGATCGAAGATCAGCAGCGCGGCCGCCGTCCGGTCGCGCAGGGCTCGATCGGCGGCGGAATAATCTGAGTCGGTCTCGATGGTAAAAACAGGGCGGCCGTCGGGATATTCCAGCGCCCGCAGGCCATCGAGCGCGCCGTTCCCGGCCGGCGCGTTCACGATCGCCAGTACCCGGTAGGTTTTTAAGTGGGGAGTCTGGTAGGCGAATCCATAGACGAGCAAAAACATCAGCGGCGTTAGCAGGACCATGCCGAGCAGCATCGGCTCGCGCAGCAGTTCGACCAGGCTCTTGCGGGCGACGGCCAGCAGTTTCATGCTATTCCCGCAGCCTCCGGCCGGTGAGTTGGAGGAAGGCGTCTTCGAGCGTGTTCTCGCGGATGCGCATCTCCGCGGCGCGGGCCCCCGAGCGGCGGATCGATTCCACGAGGTCCGGGACCCTTCCCACCGCGTCGAGCATCCGCACCGAGAGCAGGTCCGCCTCCAACCGGGCGTCGGCGCGCGGGTCGGCGGCCCGCGCGGCGGCCAAAGCGGCCGCCAATTGCGGCGGATCGCCTTCCAGCCGAATTTCCACAACGTCGCCCTCGCCGATCGTGCGCTTGAGCTCGCCGGGCGTCCCCGTGCGCAGCAGCTCGCCGTGGTCGATGATCGCGATCCGGTCGGCCACCCGGTCGGCCTCGTCCATGTTGTGGGTGGTGAGGATGACGGTCTTCCGCCGGGCGAGGGATTGGATGTATTGCCGGACACGCACGCGGCTTTGCGGATCCAATCCGGCTTCCGGTTCATCGAGGATCACGATCTCCGGATCGTGGACCAGCGCCATCACCAAGTTCAACCGGCGCTGAAGCCCGCCGGAAAGCGTCCGCGCCTGGGCGTTGCGTTTCTCCTCGAGGTTCATCTCCGCCAGGAGCAGGTCCGCGCGCTCCCGGGCGGTTCTCGCAGGCAGTCCGTACATTTCGCCGATGAAGATCATTTGCTCGCGGCAGGTCAGCCGCTCCCACAGCACGATGTCCTGCGGACAGACGCCGATCCTCCGGGTGATTCCTCCGTTGCCGCGGATCGATTCCCCGTGGATCCGCACCTCGCCGGAATCCGGGGCGATCAAACCGCAGATCATGTTGATCGACGTGGTCTTGCCGGCGCCGTTGGGGCCGAGGAAACCGAACACCTCTCCCGCGCGGATCTCGAGGCTGAGGTCCTTGACCGCTTGGACGGAGCCGAAGCGTTTGGCGAGACGGGTGGTTTGCAGGACGAAGTCGGTCATGATTGATCCTTATCGGTTCTTTGCCACAGGGTCGTTATCACACGGAAGTATGTCATTGCGAGGAGCGAAGCGACGAAGCCATCTCATCCCTACTTCGAAAACCGGAGATTGCTTCGGGGCCTTAGGCCCCTCGCAAAGACATGGTCATACCCTCAATTTCCTGCGCTGGTACAGCGCCGCGCCGATCCACAGGATGACCGCGCTCTGCAGCAGCATCCCGACCACCGGAAACACCAACGCGGCAGGATCGCCCAGCGTGACGGCCTTGCGGATGGCCTCCGACGCCAGCGTGGACGGAAAAAGATCGTACAGCCCGACGGTCCGGCCGCCGACGGCGAACAACGGTACGGCCGGCATCGGAAAAAGGATCCCCGAGAGGAAAACCAGCGGCACGAGGAGGATCGAGCCGAGCGAAGCGGCGTCTCCGTCGTTTCGCGAAAAGGCGGCGGTGATCAACCCCAGCCCGATGACCGGCAGAGCGAACAGCAGCGCTGTTCCGCACAGCATCAGAATCCGCGCCGGCTGCAGCCAATCCGTACCCTGCCCGTAGCCGAGGGCGACGGCGGCGAGGAACCCGGCCGCGACTTCCACGAGAGCCAGGGCCAATTGCGCCAGGCCGATCCCGGCCACCAGCGCAAACGCCTTCACGCGCGCCAGCCGGAAGCGCGAGAGGGTCCGGTGCATTTCCTCCTGAACCAGCGAGGAGGCGCTGGAAATGATCAGGAACAGCAGGCTGAAGACGAGCAATCCGGGGACGGCCGCGTCGAAATCGGAACTGGTCCCCGTACCGGGGAGGAATGTAAACCTGCCGTAGATCAGCGGCGTCTTCCCGGATTGCGTTTGGATGTAGGCGCGCACGTACGGCTCGACAAACCCCTTGGCGAAGACGTAGTTGTAGCTCGACGGGTCGCCGATGTACACGATCTCCGTCGCGGGAGTCGTCGCGCCCCCGGTCCTCGCCGCCTCCAAGGCCGCTGAAAAATCCTCCGGGATGATCAACAGCAGGGCGGCTTTGGCTTCGCGGAGCGAGATCAATCCGTCGGCTTCGCCGCCGATGGACTTCACATCCAAGGCCGGCTTCCCCTCGAATTCGACGGCGCGCAGCATGTCCACCAAGCCCGCTCCTTCCAAGCCCGAATCCCGGTTGACCACCTGGATTTTCAGAAAATCGCCCAGGCGGTCCTTGGCCGGGAGGAAGATGACATACCACAACAGAACCAAAAACGGGGGACCGGCGAGGAGGAACGACAACAACTGCGGCTCGCGCCAGTATTCGACCAGCGTCTTGCGGGCGATGCGGAGGATATCCGGCACAAGACCGCCGCGCGATGAAACCTTCATGCCGACGCCTCCGGGGAAAGGCCGCGGAAGATCATGTCCAGAGCCGCGTCCAGAGTCCGTTCAAACGCGACGGCCGACCCGGACACCTGAAAATACGTGTTCAAGTCGGGGTGGATCTGGCTGTCGCCCAGCGCGATCAACAGGACGTTGACGGCCCGCGCCGCCGCTTCGAGGTCGATGTCGGCGCGGATTTCGCCCCGACGGATCCCGTCGCACAGCATCTCCTGCACGACTTCCCGCATCACGACGGCGATCGGTCGCACGACCGATTCTCCGGTTTGGGCGTCGCCCTGATACGCCGACAGGATCAGGAAACGGGTCAACGACTTCTGCGACCGGCACATGCGGATGCCGTCGAGGATGTAGGATCGCAGCGCTTGGCGCAGGGGCTTTCCTTTGTAGTAGGAAGCCCCCATCCGCAGCATGGCGACCATCGACTCGACGGCGATTTTGGTGAAGAACCGGACAAGGTTTTCCCGGCTGCCGAAATATTGATAGAGCGAGCCGATCGAAGCGCCGGACCGTTCGGCCACCTGCTTGATGTTCAGCCGGGAGGGCCCCTTTTCGGCGGCTTCCTCGAACAGCGCGTCGAGGATCGCCTGCCGCTTGTCCGGATCCAGCCGCCGGAAGGTGCGGGTGACCGAATCTTCGTTCTCGAGATCGGGAAGGATGAGTTCGAACTCCATTGGTATTTCATCATGAACCATAGGTTCATATTATATGAACAATAGGTTCATATGTCAAGGGAGGTGAGCAAATCCTTCCTTAGCGGGGTGGTGGAAAAGTTGGTAAAAGGAATGGCGTTGGATCCCAGCAGGGAGAGCGAGGGGAAAACGATAATTCGGGGGCCGGCTATGCCCGCAACGAGCGCGGGCTACCCCCGGCTTCGCAACGTACAGCGGGGCAAGCCCAGCCGGCCTTCTTCAGCACCCCGGTACAGAAAGAGTGGGGACAATAAGTGAGGTATATTTGTCTGAGGGATTGTCCCCTACCATGAAGAGAACGACAGAGACGTTTCGCACTTCCGAAGTCGCCCGCGCCGCCGGCGTGCATCCGAACACGGTGCGGGTGTACGAGCGGTGGGGCTTCCTGCCGCCGGTCCGGAGGCTGCCCAACGGATACCGCGTGTACACCCGTTACCATCTGGAGCAGATGAAGCTGGCGCGGATGGCCCTGCACGGCGGCTGGCCCGGAGGACGGATCCGCAAATCGGCGATCGAATTGGTCCGGTCCTCGGCCGGCGGCAGCCTGCCCGCAGCGGTCCGGCTGGCCGGAAACCACATCCGTTTGGTGAAGGCCGAACGCGCCCAAGCGGAAACCGCGGCCGCGTACCTGGAAAAATGGGTGAACGGACGGAAGCCCGAGCGGCGCGCCGCCCCGCTCACAATTCTCGCCGCGGCCAAAGAGGTCGACTCGACCGTGGACGCGGTGCGCAACTGGGAGCGCAACGGCCTGCTGCGCGTGCCGCGCAACCCGCACAACGGCTACCGCGAATACGGGGCGAAGGAGATCGGTCGGCTGAGGGTGATCCGCATGTTGCTGCGCGCCGGATACAGCACCATGGCCGTCCTGCGCGCAATGCGCCACCTGGATTCCGGCGGCGGAAAAAAGCTCCGCCGGGTGCTCGACACCCCCCGCCCCGAGGAGGACGTGCTGTGGGCGGCCGACCGCTGGCTGTCGACGCTCGCCGAGCAGGAAGCCCGCGCCCGAAAAATCCTCGCGCAACTTCGCAAGATGAACCGGATTTTCAAATAGCCAAGGGAGGCAAAGCCCGGTCCGTATACCCCCCAGGATCATGTTCCCCATCCCGTCCTGTGGGATGGGGGTGAAAGGGGGGCGGGAAAACACCGATGACTGAATTATAACGGGAAGATAACTATGAACGTCAAGCTGAGTATCCGGCGCGCCGGCCTCGGCGGCGCCGCCGCATGTCTCGCTTTCGCCTGCCGGATCAGCACGGCCGCGGACTCACCGCATATTATCGAAAGCGTTCGCCCGTCGCCGAGCGCCACTTCGTTTTCCACGACGGTCGCCATTCCGGAAGGGTCTCCGGCGGCGGAAGCGGCGCGGATCGTTCCCGGGGAAACGACGGTGGAAGCCGCCGCCGAGGTTCCGATTTTGGGCGGATGCCGGCTGTTCCCGCCGGACAATCCCTGGAACCGGGATATCTCGGCCGCGCCGGTCCATCCGCGGTCGGCGGCCTACATCGAATCGATCGGCGCCGATGCGCACCTCCACGCCGATTTCGGCTCCAATCCGGAATACGGAATTCCGATCAACGTGGCGCCGGACGAACAGACGCGCGTTCCAGTGGAATTCGTCGAATACGGCGACGAAAGCGATCCCGGCCCCTACCCGATTCCTTCCGACGCGCGCGTCGAATCCGGTTCGGACCGACATTTGCTGGTGCTGGCATCGGGGGAATGCCGACTGTACGAACTCTATCATGCCCGCCGCGCGGGAAGCGGCTGGCAGGCGGGGTCGGGAGCAATCTTCGACCTTTCCAGCAACGCCTTGCGGCCGGACGGCTGGACCTCGGCCGACGCCGCCGGCCTGCCAATCCTGCCCGGCTTGGCGCGCTACGATGAAGTGCAAACCGGCGCGATCCGCCACGCCCTGCGGGTGACGGTGAAGGAAACGTACCGGGGATACATCCGCCCCGCCACCCACTTCGCCAGCCGGGCCATGAATCCCGACCTGCCGCCGATGGGATTGCGGCTGCGCCTGCGCGCGGATTACGACGTTTCGCGCTTCACCGGGGACGCGCGCGTGATCCTGGAAGCGTTAAAGCGCTACGGGCTGATCGTGGCCGACAACGGATCCAGTTGGTTCATCACCGGAGAGACCGACTCGCGCTGGAACGACGAGGATTTGAATCAATTGAAGACCGTCCCGGGGAGCGCCTTCGAAGCGGTATACACCGGAGAGATCCTTCCCTAACCGGGGGGGGGCGGCCAAGGCCGCCATGCATGTCTTTGCGAGCCCCGCCCCCGCTTCGCGAGGACAAACTCGCAATGACATCCATGCCGATGGACGCATCCTGGCCAGCCATATACGGGCCGGCGCCTCGCCGGCGGAATTCTCCGCTCCCCAAACCCTCCAATTGCCCACCAGGGCTGTAGAATTTTTATTGGAATGAGGAAACCGGGTCAACCCACGCCGGCCCATGACATATTTCAGATTGGAGACGATATGAATTCCAACATCCGCGACCGGATTCGCAACGATACGGTGATGTTCGAATACGACGTACATGATCTCCCGCGCGCCGCAGCCTGGTACCAGGACGTCCTGGGATTGGAGATGGTATTCCGGGGAGGCGACTGCCACGCCGAATTCGCCCTGCCCGTGCCGGGAGCGCGCTTGGCGCTCAGCCGGGCCGGAACGGAAAAGCCGATTCAAAAGGCGGCGCGGCTGTTCCTGCGGACGGACGATCTGGATGGGGTGGCGGCAGCGCTTAACTCTAAGGGCGTAAAAACCGGACCCTTGGAGACCGTCGAGGGCGTGGTGCGGATTCTTTGGGTGGAGGATCCGGAAGGCAACCATTTCGCGATCGAGCAATGGATGGGTGAAAAATGACCCTGGCAGATCCCTCCATTTTCACACCAGGGTTGTATGATGGTGAATAAACGTGAAGGGCGGGGGCCGTGAATCTCCAAAAAGAAGTCACTAAACACTTGCGGGAACTCGCCGTCCGGATCGGGGTCCGCTATGTCGGATCGCCCGGCAACCGCGCGGCCGCGGAGTACATCCGCCGGAAGATGGATCGTACCGGGCGGACGGCGTTGATCGTGATGGAGATGCAGGGGAAAAGCATAGAATGGGGTAGAGCCCCCTCCTCTGTCCTCCCCCGTTTAGCGAAGTCCGCTAAACGGGGGAGGACAGAGGAGGGGGCGAGGCGGTGAAAAGGAGAATTATGTCCGAGCAGATCCGCATCCGCGGGGCGCGGCTGCACAATCTCAAGAACCTCGACCTCGACCTGCCGAAGAACAAGCTGATCGTGTTTTCGGGCCTCTCGGGATCCGGAAAATCGACGCTGGTGTTCGACATCCTCCACAAGGAGGGCCAGCGCCAATACCTCGAATCGCTTGGGATGGTGACCCACCAGAACAAGCCGCCGCTCGACCGGATCGAGGGGCTCTCGCCGTCGATCAGCATCGGCCAGGAGATCACCAACCACAGCCCGCGCTCGACCGTCGGGACCGCGACCGAGGTGTTCACCTACCTGCGCGTGCTGTTTGCGCGGTTGGGCCGCCGTCCGTGCCCGCACTGCGGGAAATCTGTTGAACCGTCCTACCTGCCCCTCCAAGTGGATTGGAGCGACGAAAGCGGCGGCCAAGGCTCGTCCGACTGCCCGCACTGCGGCAAATCCGTCCCCGAGCTCTCGATGGCGGATTTTTCGTTCAATAAACCCGACGGCGCCTGCCCGGCGTGCACCGGGTTGGGCGTGACCGCCGCGGCCAACCTTTCCAAGCTGGTGGACGAGACGAAGACGATCGCCGAAGGCGCGATCACGGGCTGGGAGGAGTGGTATGTCAACCACTATTCCAAGAAGCTGCGAGCGGCGGCGAAGTACTACGGATTTCCGCTCGACCTCGAAGATCCGATTCGCAAATGGAACGATGCCGCGCGCGACCTGCTGTTCTTCGGCGTGGAGGATCCGCGCTTCCGCAGGCATTTTCCGAAACTCAAACCCGCCAAGACCAACGCCCAGGGGATGTTCGAGGGCGTGGCGACGAATCTTCTACGCCGGCACGCCGCCCACATCCAGGACGAAGCCTACCGCGAGAAGGTGGAGAAGTTCCTTATCCGGCAGACATGTCCGGATTGCGGCGGGACGCGGTTGAAGCCAGAAAGCCGCGCGGTGACGGTCGAGGGTAAGTCGATCGTCGAAGCCGCGCGAATGCCGATCGCCGGTTTATCCGTATGGCTCGAAGGACTGACCGGCGCGGTCCCGCCGGAGGCTTCCCCCGTTCTTGCGCCGATCCTGGACGATTTGCGAGCATGGATACGCCGCCTGGTCGACGTCGGGGTCGGGTACCTGACGCTCGAGCGATCCTCGCCGACGGTGTCGGCGGGCGAGGCCCAGCGGCTGCGGTTGGCGGCGCTGCTCGGATCCGGCTTGACCGGCGTGCTCTACGTGCTCGACGAACCGACGATCGGGATGCATCCGCGCGACACCGGACGGATGATCGCCATCCTGCGCGGGCTTCGTGATCTGGGAAACACGGTCCTGGTGATCGAACACGACCTGGAGATGATCCGCGCCGCGGACCATCTGGTAGAAATCGGCCCCGGCGCGGGAAGGCTGGGCGGGAAGGTTGTGGCCGCCGGCCCGCCGGATCGGGTGGCCGCGGGCGAAACCGCCACCGGGAAATTACTGTCCGGCCGGATCTCCATGCCGGCCCGGCCGCGCCGGCCTTTGAACGGGAAGGCGCTCGTCATCCGCGGGGCGCGGGAGCACAATTTAAAAAACCTGACCGTCTCCCTGCCGGTCGGGCTTTTCACCGCGGTCACCGGCCCTTCGGGATCCGGCAAGTCCACGCTGTTATTCGACATTCTCGATCCCGCGGCGCGCAAGCGGTATTCCGGGACCGAGGACGCGGCCGGAACGCACGATTCGATCGACGGCTGGGAGAATTTCGAGCGGATCATCACCGTCGACCAAAGCCCGATCGGCCGCTCATCGCGCTCCAACGCCGCCACCTACACCGACACTTTCACCCCGATCCGCGAGGCGTTCGCCGCCCTGCCCGAGGCGCGCAAACGGAAATTCTCTCCGCGCCACTTCTCCTTCAACGTTCCGGGCGGCCGCTGTGAACGCTGCGAAGGCGCCGGCGTCCTATTGGTGCCGATGCAGCTCCTGCCGCACGCCGAGGTAAGGTGCCCCGCGTGCCGCGGCGGACGCTTTCTGCCGGAAACCCTCGCGGTCCGCTACAACGGATGCGATATTTCGGAGGTCCTCGCGATGACGATCGAAGAGGTCGCCGAGGTTTTCAAGGACGTCCCGGATGCGGCTTCGCGGCTGGAATTAATGATGGAGGTCGGATTGGGATACCTGCCGCTGGGCCAGCCCGCCAACACGCTTTCGGGCGGCGAGGCGCAGCGGATCAAGCTGGCCAAGGAGCTCGGCAAACGCGGCGGCGGGCGCACGCTTTACCTGCTCGACGAGCCGACGACGGGCCTGCACGCGGCCGACGCGGCAAAACTGGTCGCCCTGCTCCACCGGCTGGTCGGCGCCGGGAACACGGTCGCGGTCATCGAGCACAACCTGGAGCTCGTCCACTGCGCCGATTGGGTGATCGACCTCGGTCCGGAAGGGGGAGACGCGGGCGGATACCTCGTGGCGCAGGGGACTCCGGAGCAGGTAGCGGCGGCGGAAAACTCGGCGACGGGGAAGTGGTTGCGAAACGCCGTCGATGTTTGACGGGCCGGTAAAAAAGGGCTATGACGCCGCCCAACGCCTTTTTCATCGCACTTTGGGCGATTGAACGGCTGTAGCCACATTCCGCCGTTTGGACGCCGTTCCGCACCGTAAGGCCGTTGATGACTTCCGCAGTTTTTGCTCTGGATGGGGGAAAGAGAAATCCCATGAAGAAGGCTTTGACTCTTGGCGTCCGCGGCGCAGACGCCATGCGGGCTTGGTATGAGGAAACCCGGGCCCGGCTTCCGTTCCCGCACGAATGCCGGACCGTACCGACCCGTTTCGGAAAGACGCACATGCTTGCCGCCGGGCGTGAGCAGGGCCGTCCGCTGGTCCTGGTGCAGGGCATGGGCGGCAACGCGATGTTGTGGGAACCCTTGCTGGAATCGCTGGTCCGTCGGCACCGGGTGTACGCTTTGGACGTCATCGGCCAGATGGGGAAAAGCGATCCGGTTTGGCTTTCTTACCGCGACGACAGCTTCTCGGAATGGATCGAGGATGTCCTCGACGCCCTCGGCATCGACTCGGCGGACCTCGCGGGGATGTCGTTCGGTGCGCGGCTGGTTCTGCGCTTCGCGGGATATGCGCCGCAGCGCGTAAACCGCCTGGCTCTGCTCAGCCCGATCGAGATCTCAGGGATCCGTTGGAGCATTGTCCGCCGCGTCTTCCCCCTGGGGATCAATCTGTGGAAACCGTCCGACGAAAAGATGCGGAAATTCGCGCTTGCCTTATTCGGAGTCCAGGGCCGCGCGATGGACGGTCGTTGCGCCGAGGCCATGTTCCTCATTCTCAAACATTACCGGCCGGTGAAGGGATGGAAGCAGACCCTAGACGGTTTGTCTTTGTTCCCGCCGCTGCCGGCTTCCGAACTGCGGCGCGTACGGGCTCCGGTGCTGGTCCTGGAGGGAGCGCACGAGCAGTTGTGCGATCCGCAGGCGGTCGTCAAGAGGTCGCGGGAATTGCTGGCCAACCTGGCCGCGGCGGAGATCGTGCCGGCGGCCGGCCATTTACTGCAATACGACAATCCCGCCCGCGTGAATGCCGGGCTGATGGAATTCTTTTCCGAAGCGCCGGGATAGCTTTCGGAGTACGGAGGGGAAACTCAGTCGGGCGAACTCAGAGGATGATGGACCCGCTGTCCCGGAGGGGCATTCCTCGGCGTCGCGGGCGCTTTGCGCCGCGAGGGAAACGAAGGACCAATCAACGGCCCGCGGGTTTTCGCTTTCCCGGCTTTTTCTCTTTCACCGTATCCCCCAATCTCGTGTGCCGAAACGCGGTCAGCGGCCGCAGATGCTCCTCGTAGTGGGCGTACGTGCTGTATTTCGCCCAAGAACCTATCCGGCTCTTGGAATCCAGTAGACGGCGCTCGGGCAAGCTTGCGAGCAGCGCCAATAAAAGTCTGCGGTTGCGTTGCAGGCGGCGCTTGCTGGCGGCAAGCGGAAACCTCCGGTAGCGGGCGTAGTGCAGCGGATTGAACGTCGAAATCGCGTATTCGCCCTTGGGCGGGGTACGGCCGGCGAGGCGCATCGGAATCACCTCGCGCGCGGCCGCCATCCATGAAGCGATGTGATTCATGACGTCCTTAACGCTCCACGTCCCGCAGGCGCCGGGGCGGGTCAGGTCCCTATCCGGCAAGCCGGCCCATAATCCCTTCAAGGATTGCCAGGCCGCTTCTTCGCGGAGGAAAAACCCGGATGCGGTTGTCGGATCGCGCTTTGGCTTGGCCATGTTCATCCTTTCGATTGACTGGCTCCGCCGCAGATGGAGCGGAGGATGGAAGGCGGAGGATTCCTCCGTGGTCTATACGCCTCTACTGTAATAAAAAAGGGGGCGAGATTCAAATCCGGTCCGATGCCGATTGTGATAGGATGAACCGCGGAACGGATAGACTGCCAGGGGGCTGAAAAGGCCGGGCCGCCCCGGCCCAGCCCGAACAAGCCGAGCGAGACCGCGATAAACGCCGGTGGTTTCGATGCGCCCTGGCATATCGCCAGGTCTGCTCAACTAACTTTTTGCCTTTTTTCAGCGACCCGCCGGTGGAGATTAACCCCAATTTCGGAGGATGACGGGTGAGGAAAATCCTCGGTGTCGTCGGCAGTCCGCGCAAACGGGGAAATACTCACCTCCTGGTGGAACGGATCCTCGAAGGGGCGCGCGCGGCGGGCGCGGAAACCGAAGAGGTTTTGCTCGGCGAGTTGAACATCCGGGAGTGCATCGGCTGCCACGCCTGCTGGAACGGCAAGCCCTGCAGCCGGATGGACGACATGAACGAGCTCTATTCGAAAATCGCAACGGCCGATGCGTTCGTCTTCGGCACGCCGGTCTATTGGTACGGCCCCACCGCGCTGATGAAATGCTTCATCGACCGCTTCGTGTATTTCAATTGTCCGGCGAACCGGGGGCGCGTCCGCGGAAAATCGGCGGTCCTCGCCATCCCCTTCGAGGAGGAGAATCCCGAAACGGCGGCGTTGGTGACGGCCTTCTTCGAAAAGAGCCTGTCCTTTCTGGAAATGGGGCTGATCGGAAGCGTGATCGTCCCGGGAATGGCGCGCAAAGGCCAGGTTCGGGACGCGCCGGAGTGGATGGCGGAGGCGGGCGGGCTGGGCCCGTTGCTCGCCAACGGTTCCAGATAAACACCGGCACGGGATATAATCCTAAAAAAGGCTTCCGCGAAAAACGACCGTGTGATCGATTAATGCCATGTTGACCTCCGCCCTGCAAGCGATCAAGCTCCGCCCTCCCGCACTCTCCCCCAAACGCGTGGCGCGTCCGCAGCTTGTGGCGCGGCTGAAGGCCGGCTGGGAGGAAGGCCGGCGGGTGTCGCTCGTCTCGGCGCCGGCCGGGTTCGGAAAAACGACCTGCATCCTCGAATGGCTGGAGAAGCTGAACGCGCCCGCCGTCTGGCTTTCCCTGGACTCCGCGGACGACGACCCCGGCCGTTTTTTCTCCTATTTCGTCGCCGCCTTGCAGGGAGTGGATGAAAACATCGGCCGGGAGATCGAGGGCGTGCTCCAGGCCGGACAGCTCCCGCCGGAAGAGATCCTCGTAACCACCCTCGGGAACGACGTTCTCGAGATCGAAGGGCGCTTCCTAATCGTCCTGGATGATTTCCAGGTGATCCAGGACCCCCTCATTCTCCGCGTTTTGGAAAAGCTGATTGCGGGACCGCTCGATCCCCTGCATCTGGTCATCCTCACCCGCGAGGATCCCTCCTTGCCGCTGGCCCGCCTGCGCGCCGGCGGCCGGCTGACGGAGATCCGCGCGGCGGACCTGCGCTTCGACTCCGCCGAAACGGCGTCTTTCCTTAACGGCGTCATGGATCTCTCCCTCGGCGAGCACGAGGTCGGCGCGCTGGAGGAACGGACGGAAGGGTGGCCGGTCGGGCTGCATCTGGCGGCGCTGTCGATCAAGGACCGCTCCGATCCGTCGCGGATCATAAACTCCTTGGGCGGCGGCCGCCGCCACATCCTCAACTACCTCGCCGAGGAAGTTCTCAACCGGCAGTCCGAAAAAACCCGGCGTTTTCTTCTGCAGACTGCGATCCTGGAAAAACTCACCGGAGGGTTGTGCGATTCGGTTACCGGCGGAGAGGACGGCGCGGATCAACTGGAAAGGTTGCACCGCGCCAACCTGTTTCTGATTCCGTTGGACGAGGAGCGGCGCTGGTACCGGTACCACGCGCTGTTCGCCGACCTGTTGCGCGATCGGACGGCCGCGCTGGCCAAGGAGGAGGTCGCCGGATGGCACCGGCGGGCCGCGGGATGGTACGAGCGGGCGGACCTCCCCGACGAGGCGATCCGGCACTACCTGGCGGCGGCGGATTACGCAGAAGCGGTGCGGCTGATCGAAGCCCACGCCATGGACTTGGTGATGCGCTGGCACATCAAGACGGTCGACGGCTGGATGCGTTCCATTCCTCCGGAGTGGTTCGAGCGCAGCATCCGCGCCAACCTGGCCTTCCTTTGGATGCTCATGATCCGCCGGGAGTACGAACGGTTGGTGCAGCACGTCCGGCGCCTGCATGAATTGTTTTCGGAATCCCAAAGCGGCGAAGCTTCCGATCCTTCCCTGCGGGCAAAATGGCTCGCCCTCCAATCGATGATGCAGAGCGCCCAGCGCCGCCCGGAGGAAAGCCTGCGCCTCGCCCAAGAGGCGCGGACGATCGCCCCGGCCGGGGATTTTCAGACCGCCTGCCTGTCTTTCTTGGCGCTGGCCGGCGCGTATGAAGCTATGGAGGATTACGACCGGGCCGAGGAAGCCTACCAAAAGATCATCGGGGAAAGCCGGCGGCGGGAGAATTCGGCCTACGATCTGCTGGGCGTCACCGGCCTCGGATTGCTGGCCGTGACCCACGGGAAATTGCATTTCGCGCACGAGGTCGCCGCGCGGGCGATCGAACGCATGCGGCGCGCGGGCGTCCTTTCGCCCGCCAGCCAGGCTTTGTATGGGGAGTTGGGGACCATCTATTATTCCTGGCACCGGCTTGAGGACGCCGACCGCGAGTTCCGGCGGGCGATCCAGGTGAGCGCGGTCAGCGGGTTCAGCGACTCCAAGCTGTACTACGGCGTGGTTCTTTCGCGCCTGCATCAAATCGAAGGGAATCTGGATGAAGCGGAGAGGGAAATTTTGGAGTCGGCTCGGCTGATGCAGTCCGTCGCGGCGTTGGTCGTCCGCGAGGAGGTGATCGCCCAGCAGGCGCGCGTGTATCTGGCCCAGGGCCGTCTGCCGGAGGCGGAAGCGCTCCTGGCGGCGGAGGGATTCTCCTTCGAGGGCGGTTTTTCCTGCGGCGAACCAGAGGCGAACGCGGTCAACCCCCGCTCGTGGGCGGCGCTTTCCGCCGTCGCGCTGCGGATCCTGCTTCACCGAGTTCTCGCCGGACGGGAGGGAACGGACGCGGAATCCGGCGTGGCGTTGGCCGGCCGGCTGGCAGGGGAAGCGCTGCGGAACGGATACGTGCCCTTCGCGATCGAAATCCTGCTCCTGCGCGCCCGGATTCATTCCGCCTCGGGGAACGAAGCCCAAAGCCGGGCGGATTATCGCCGGGCGCTGGAGTTGGCCGAGCCGGAAGGGATGATCAGCGCGTTCATCGAAGAAGGCGCGCCCGCCCGCGAAGCCTTGTCGGGCCTGTTGGCTGACGGGCGCCTATCCAAAACGCAACGGACATTTTGCGGGGCCGTGCTGGCCGCCTTCGCCGAATCCGGGGCCGCCAAGCAGGCAGCGGAGGCGGAAGGCTTGGGTCTCCTCACCGAACGCGAACGCGAAGTCCTGCGGCTGATCGCCGAAGGACTCCGGTATGAGGAAGTCGCCGAGCGGCTGGTCGTCTCGCTGAACACCGTGCGCTCGCACGTCAAAGCGATCTACGGAAAGCTGGGGGTGAATAACCGCACCCGAGCGATCGAAACCGCCCATCAGTTGAGGATTCTGTAAGCCGGACGGGCAGGCGGGACTATTCGGATCATTTCGAGAAACCCCGCCCCATCGGTGGTCTTGGCACGCAAAGACCGCTACTCGACCGCCGTACTGCCCGATCGTCGTAAAATCACATAGCGTTTCCCCCGCAGATCACATTTTCATGTGATCTGCGTTTTGTTTTTCCTGGGTAGCATCAAGATCAAAGGGTCCCGCCCAATGCAGTTTTGGAAGGAAAGCCGCCGGATCCTGGAATAGGAGAATCCAATGAATCCGAAACAACCCGCGTCAGACTCCGATCGCGGAGCGCCGGAACCGAAATGGAGGGATCTGTATCGGATCGGCTTCGCGGCCAGCGCCGCGTTTCCCACGGTGATCGCCGTCGCGGTGCTGGTGTATTTTATCTGGCCGTATACGCCCGGACGCGCCGCGGTGTCGGACGTCTTCGCCGCGTTGCAGGCCGACCGGCTGGGCGGATTGCTCTCGCTGGATCTGATGGTTCCGATCCTGCTGCCGGTGATGGCCCTCTCGACACTGGCGCTGTATGCGGCGCTTAAACGGGTCAACGAATCGTATGCGTTGATCGCCCTGGCGGCGGGATTGTTGGGAGTCGGGCTGTGGTTCGCGGCGCGCCCGGTGGCGGAAATGGCGTATCTCAGCGATCAATACTCCGCCGCGGAGGGAGAAACGGCCCGTCTGCAATACTTGGCGGCCGGGGAGGCGCTGCATGCGTTGTTCAACGGGACGAACTGGATCGCGTCGCAATTCCTGATCACCGTTTCCAGCCTGATCAGTTCGCTGCTCATGCTGCGCAGCCGATCCTTCAGCCGGGCGACTGCCTGGACGGGAATTTTGCTTTCCGTCGTCGGCCTGGGATTCTTCCTGCCGGCGGTCGGCGTGGTCTTGACGCTTGCGGGAACCGCCGCCGGAATCGCCTGGTACATCCTGATGGCGCGCGATTTTTACCGCCTGGGATGGGGCAACCCCGCAGGTTGACGCCGGGCGGATGAGAGATGGAGGCTGCAATGAGCCATAGGATGCCGCAAAGGGAATCGGCCGCCGGGGAAGCAAAGTGGGCCCGGCTGTATCGCATCGGCGGGATTTCCACCCTCCTGATGGTGGCGGTCGTCCCGGTTCAAATCGCCGTTTTCGCCATCCAGCCGCCCCCCGATACCGCGCTCGGGTGGTTCGAGTTGTTCGGAAAAAATCCGTTGCTGGGCTTGCTGTCGTTCGAATTCCTCTTCCTGGTGTATGGGATTCTCGCCGTTCCGCACTCGCTGGCGCTGTATTTCGCCGTGCGGAAGACGGATCCGGACCTGGCCGTGATCTCCATCGCCTTGAGTTTGCTTGCGACCGTGGCGGTGTTCACCGCCCGGCCGGCGTTTGAGATGCTCTATCTCAGCGGCGAATATGCCGCGGCGTCGACGGAAGACCAGCGGGCGGTTTTCCTCGCGGCCGGGGAATCGATGCTCGCCGTGTGGCACGGCACCGCCTACTGGGTGTGCTATTTCCTCGGATCGATAAACGGCCTGATCCTCTCGATCGTCATGCTGAAAAGCAGACTTTTCGGGAAAACCATCCCCTCTGTGCGCATGCTCTCGAGTGTGCTCGATTTCACGCTGTTCATTCCGGTTGTCGGATTGTTCCTCTCAATTTGTTCGGCGCTGGCGCTGATGGTCTACAACATCCTTGTCGGCCGGCAACTGCTGCAGTTCGCCGGAGGAATCTCCCTTTACGCCAAGCCAGAAGAAGCTGACGGGGAATGAACGGAGCACATCCCTTCTTTCTCCCCAAGCGAAGTTGGGGGATCCTTCCTCTTCTCCCTCCAAATTCCTTTGGAATTTGGAGGGACGGAGGGGGGGTGAACGGCGGAGGAACGCATGGATAACCTTCACACATACCGCATTGATGTGCACGGCCGGATTGACGGGGAGGATCTCAACGCCGGAAGCCCTTTGCCGGTGACGGTGGAACGAACCGAAGCGAACGCCACCCGGATCCAGGTGCGGACCGATCAATCGGGATTGATCGGCCTTCTGCGGCACCTGCATGCGAGGGGAATTCATCTTTTCGCAGTCATCATTCTTCCCCTCATTCCCAGCCCCTCTCCCAGCCCTATGAACACAAGCAGGGGCTGGGAGAAGGGAGAGGGGTGAGGGAGTCCTAGGAAGGGACCTATGCCTACCAAACATCTCACCCGACGGGATTTGTTGAAAATCGGCTGCATCGGCACCGCGGCCGCTGGAGCGGCCGCCTGCGGAATCGGCGGGGTTGCTTTGGCGAATTCCGATCCCCCGGCCGTGGATCCGCCCAGTTTTTCATTTGGAGGAAATTCCATGGAACGACACATTCTGGTCGCCTACGCGACCTACGCGGGTTCCACCGCCGAGGTGGCGGCCGAGATCGGCCGGATCCTCGCGGAGCGCGGCGCGCAGGTGGACGTGCGCCCGGTCAAAGAAATCACGGATGTCGGCCCCTACACGGCCGTCGTCGCGGGCAGTCCGATCCACGGCAAATGGCTCCCGGAAGCCATCGAGTTCGTGCGCATTCATCAAACGGAACTCCGGCGCAAGCCGTTCGCTATTTTCGTCATGAGCATGGGGATGGCGCTGAGCGATTCCGCCCGTACGGAGGGCCGGAAGCGCCTGGACCCGGTCCGCGCGATGGCGCCGACG
This sequence comes from Anaerolineales bacterium, assembly GCA_016928575.1. Taxonomy (NCBI): domain Bacteria; kingdom Bacillati; phylum Chloroflexota; class Anaerolineae; order Anaerolineales; species Anaerolineales bacterium. Next base: position 25,691 of record JAFGKK010000015.1, on the reverse strand, counting down.
GTAGACGAGGGATATTTCGCGGGCAAGCTTGAATTGAAGACCGTCCCAATTCTGTTACGGTTACCGATGGCGCTGCTCCCCCAAGGGGATCACCGGAATTGGACCAAGATCCGCGCCTGGGCCGAAGCCCTATCCGGGAAACTGGTTTCCGGATAGTCAGTCGATATGCAGTAGAATTTGATGGCAATTCCGGTTTTTGAGCACGGAATTGGCATCCTATGGCCAAGGAAAAATACTACGTCGTCTGGAAGGGCCGCCGGCGCGGGGTGTTCGCCTCGTGGCGGGAATGTTCGGCGCAGGTGAGCGGGCACGCGGGCGCGCAGTACATGGCGTTCGAATCCCGCGAACTGGCCGAGCGGGCGTTTCGCGGAAGCTACGAAGAATACCGCAACGGGCAATCCCGCGCCGCCGCGCTTTCCCGCGGAGGAAGCGGCGGGCCGGCGCCGGATTCGATCGCGGTCGACGCGGCCTGTTCCGGCAATCCCGGCCCGGTGGAATACCGCGGCGTGCGCGTCGGGGAGGGGCGCGAACTGTTCCGCCGGGGGCCGATCGCGGGGGGAACCAACAACATCGGCGAGTTCCTGGCGATCGTGCATGCTTTAGCGTACCTGTCCCAACGCGGACGGGATTGGCCGATCTACAGCGATTCGGTCCAGGCAATCGGGTGGGTTGGGCAGAAGCGCTGCAAAACGAAGCTGACGCGCACGGAGGAAACGCGGGTGGTGTTCGACCTCATCGACCGCGCCGAAGAATGGCTGCGCGTCCATTCCTATCCGAACGAAGTGCGCAAGTGGAAGACCGGGGAGTGGGGGGAGAGTCCGGCGGATTTTGGGAGGAAATAATTCCGCGAAGCACACGAAGACCCCCCCACCCAAAAAAAAGAAATCAAAAAGCTTTGTTACTGCTCAGGCAGCTTATTTCGACTGAATAACCTCGGCATAACATCACCAGTGTTATCGGTTTTGTCCGTCACCCCGGCGCGGCTTCCCCGCCTTCGCGCCTGCCCTCGCGAAGCGGGGGAAGCGGGGGAAGCGGGATTCGAAGCCGGGGTCCAGTTTTTTTACAGCTTTGCTGGATGCCGGCTAATTTCACCCCCGGCAAAGAACGCGCCGAGGGCGGGCGCCGGCATGACGATCGCCAGCTGAGTAGCAACAAAGCTTTGCGGCTTACAGATTTTCCTTCGGATCCTTCGTGGAATCTGTTACTCCAACTCCCGCGACAATACCGAAAAAAACTTGGCTCGTGCTTCCTTCTCCCGCCACGGCTCATGTCCGCATTTGGGCAGAAGGAGGAACCGAAAATCCGAGAGGACGGATTCGAGCGGATTCTGTACGCCTTCCGCCGGATGCGGATCGTAATCGCCGTGGATCGCGACGACCGGACAGCGGATCCGCTTTCCGAGTCCCAGCAAATTCCCGTTGCGGCGCATTTCCGACGCGGTGCGCCAAACGGCGCGATAAATATTAAATTCGAGTTTGATCGTTTCATCCGGAAGCGGAAGCGGGCGGAAGTTATCCGTCTTGGAGAAAAGCACTCCCAGACGCGCGAGCGAGGTTTGGTGGCTTTGCCCGGAAATGTCGCTCAACCGTTTCAGGGTCCGCGTCGCTTCACGCTGATCTTCCTCGTTCAAGCGACTCATCCGGTTTTCCTCGACCTGCGCGGCAAAGCGGTGGTCGAATGGCGGGCTTCCGACAAGGATGAGTTTCTTCACCAGCGGCGGATACCTCGCCGCGAGAAGGTAGCCGAGCCAGGCGCCCCACGACCAGCCGATCAGCGAAACGGGAAGTTCCGCACGGGCTTGAAGGACTTCGCGCAATTCCTGGATTTGGCCTTCCAGAGTGTCTTTTGTCTGCAGAGGTTCGAGCACGCCCCGAGCGGATGCCAACTCGCGCGCGACCGGCGCCATCTCGCCCGGCGCGCCGGGTCCGCCGTGCAGAACGGCGATGCAATAGGGGGCTTTTCCGTACAATCTGAAATTTTCCATTCCTGCCTTGGTTGAATATATTTTTTAAGGATTGTCAAAGAATTCCGCCCCCAAACTTCGACGAAATCCAAGAGGGCAATTTAAAAACCCGCGGCTTTTACGGCCTGGTGGTGAAAATTATATCCTGGGTTCTCCAAGGACGTCCCCATGATCCAACGAAACCAACCGCACACGCGAGAATGTGTTCGGCGGGATCGAATCCGATTTTATCCGGACCCGCAGGAAATTCCCCGTCAATCCGCGGCGCATGCCTCCGCGCGTGTCCGCCTCCCACAGCACGTCCATCTCGCGGCCGAGAAACGAGCGGGCGTAGGCCTCCTCTGGCGGATTGACGGCCCGGCGCGCGCGCAGCGCCCGGCGGCGGATCTCCAGCGGGTGAACGGCGTCCGCCATTTCCGCCGCTTCCGTCCCCGGACGCGGGGAAAACCGGAAAATGTGGGTCCTCGCGAATTGCATCCGCTCCGCGAACTCCAGGCTTTCCCGGAACTCCGATTCGCTTTCGCCGGGGAATCCGACCATCAGATCGGTGGTGACCGCCAGATCAGGGATCGACGCGCGCGCCGCTTCCACGATCCGCTCGAAATCGGCCGGCGACGCGTTGCGCCTCATCCGCCGCAAGGTCGCCGCGCAGCCGGATTGCAACGGCAGGTGCAGGTGCGGGCACAGCCGTCCGTCGCCCCACAGGCGGAAAAAACCCGGGGGCAGATTCCAGGGTTCCAGCGAGGAAAGCCGCAGGCGGGGGATGGAGGTGCGGGCCAGGACTGTTTCCAGCAGATGCGCCAAGCCGTTTTCGACTTGGCTGTCCCTTCCCCAGGCACCGAGATGCACGCCGGCCAGCACCGCCTCCTGCGCCCCCGCCCGTTCCGCGGCGAGGACGTCCGCCGCCACGGCGTCCGCCGGACGGCTGCGGAGGGGGCCGCGCGCCAGGCGCGTGACGCAGTAGGCGCAGGCGTTGTCGCAGCCGTCCTGGACCTTGATGTATGCCCGCGTGCGGCGCCGGAAGAACGGCGGAGGGAGGCGAGGATTTTGCCGATTACCATCCGCCTCATCCGGCCAGAGCGAGGCGGGGAGCAGTTCTTTTTCGGCGTTGGGGATCACGCGCGCGACGCCCGGCAGGGAGGCCGCCTGGGCCGGCTCCATCGTCGCCCAGCATCCGGTGACGGCGATCCGGGCCGCGGGGTTGCAGGAGTGCGCCCGGCGGATTTTCTGCCGGCTGTCGCGTTCCGCCTCGCGGGTGACCGTGCAGGTGTTGATCACGATCCAATCCGCGTCCTTCAGGGCGCAGGCCGGATTGTGGCCCTGCGCGCGCGCCCGGGCCGCCATCGATTCGATTTCCGCCTCGTTCACGCGGCAGCCGACCAGATCAAAAAAAATTTTCAAAGGTTTTGCTTGCCGGGACGCCGAACACGCCGGTCTCGCCGCAGCATGATGAATTCCCGGCAGGCAGCTCTTCTCCGGAGTCCATCAAAGCACATTCAAGCCCTTCTCGCGCAGGTATTCCTTCACTTGGCGTATGCGCAGGATCCGGAAGTGAAACACCGAGGCCGCGAGCAGGATGCTTGCGCCGCCCTGCTCCACGGCGTCGAAAAAATCCTCAAGCTTTCCGGCGCCGCCCGAAGCCACGACCGGCACCGTCACGGCGTTTGAAATCGCCCGGGTGAACTCCAGGTCGTAGCCGGCTTGGGTCCCGTCGCCGTCCATGCTGGTGGGAAGGATCACCCCGGCGCCCAGGCTCTGGCACTCGCGCGCCCACTCCGCCGCATCCCGGTCCACCGCTTTGGTCCCGCCTGCGACCACCACCTCGAATCCGGATGGCTTGGCGGGATTGCGCCGCCCGTCGATCGCTACGGTGACGCAGGCCGATCCGAATTGCCTGGCGGCTTCACCGATCAGCGCCGGCCGTTTAACCGCCGCGCTGTTGACCGAAATTTTGCTCGCTCCGGCTTCCAACAGCAGGTCGATGTCTTCCAGGGAAGAGATGCCGCCGCCGACGGTCAACGGGATGGTGATCACGGAGGCGACGTTCCGCACCCACTCCAGGCGGGTTTTGCGGTTTTCCAACGTCGCCGCGATGTCGAGCATCGCCAGTTCGTCGGCGCCCTCCGCTTGGTAGAAGGCGGCGTTTTCCACCGGGTCGCCGGCCTCCCGGATGTTCACAAAATTCACCCCCTTAACCACGCGCCCGTTTTTCATATCCAGGCAGGGCATAATTTTCACCGTCTTCATGTAGGCTCCTTCCCCGCCCGGCTCGGTGTGGATTCTACGGTTCGCCGGTTTGCACGGTCCGCATCCGAAAAAACCGGGAAGGCCGAGGGGGGGTATGGTTTCCGCACGAGAAAATTATCGAAAAACAGGTCCGTCCCCGGTTGGTCGTAGGCGCCCAGCCAGAGTCCCGCATCGCCGCCGGTGAACTCCGAATCCTCGGCGGTGGCGACCAGCAGGCCGTTGACGTACAGCGCAAGGCCGATGCCGATGCAATCCGCGCGGAGGTGGTTGGTCTCCAGCCCCGGGCGGATGCCCGGGTTGGTCTTCAGCGATTCTCCGGAGAGCATCACCAGGTCGGCGGAGGCGCTGCGTTTTGCGATTCCGGCCTGGCCGTCGCCGGAAATCATCAGGATGTAAAAATTTTTCGCATCCTGGTAGCGGCACAAAACCCCGAAGACATCTGCGTTGGGGCCGGCTTTCTTGGTCACGTCCACTTCGATGAGCACGTCGTCGGGAAAATTCCGCCCCGGAGTGGCCCACATGTAGTAATCGGCGGTGGCGGTGAAGATCCGGTAGGCCCCGTCGGCGTAATCCGTCACGCCGTCGGCTGCCTGAACCCTGTCCCAGCCGCTGGAGGCGCTGGAAAAATCATCTTGGAAATAGACGTCGCCCTGGGGCATGCTCCACAGGGCGCATCCGGTCAGCAAACCGGCGGCGAAGCCGAGGAAAAGCGCGCGTGCCTTGGAGGACAATCCGTTCTCCTTCCCGCGGATCCGCTGTCGGATTTGCGGAAGGCATAGAATACAACACTCCGGCACGGGAAGCAATACGCGGGCTTTGGAGGAGCCCGGCGGTCGAATGGTGCCGGCCGGTGAGGCACTCGAGGATTTGACGCATTTCGTCGGACCGTCGGGATTTACGGCGGATTTCGTCCGGCTGATCTGCAAATAACGGCGGATCCGAGTGGAGGAACTCGTTTTGTGTTCGGCCTTGGCATGATCCGCCGCGCCGGAACAGTGGCTGTTTGCCGAAAGGAAACCTCCGCCGGCTCGGCGCCGGCGGAGGTTTGCCCAAAGAGGAGGAGTTGTTGTCCGACAACTCTGCGTGCCAATACAGGATAGGGCACTTTGCGGAACTTGTCATTGCCGAATGTCATACGGAAGCCGCGACGGTTGGCGTATAATCGCAATTGCGGATCTTTTTTTACGCGCACCTTACGCGCCGGTCTCGATTGTAGAAAAAAATTATGCGGCTTTAATATGAAAGATCTCTCCTCGCTCCGCGCGCGACTCCGCCAAGCCGGATTGAAACCCGCCTCGGATCTCGCGCCGCCCGTCCGACGGACCCGCGCCGTTCCCGTGGATTGGCCGGGCCGGGAGGTGGATACGCCGGCCGGATCCTACTTCCTGGCGGAGTACCGCTATGCGGCGGATCTGCGCCACGGACGCCGCCCCTTATCGGAATTTCTCGAATCGTTTTCCTTCCCCGGGGTTCCGGATTTTCCGCAGCAGACCCTGCCGGCGGATATGATCTTCATGGACACGGAGACCACCGGCCTGGCGGGCGGCGCCGGAACGATGGCCTTTCTGGTAGGAACCGGATACTACGATGCCGGCGGGTTCGTGGTACGCCAATACTTCCTTGCGGATCCGTCCGGCGAAGCCGCAATGCTCGAAGATTCTCTGGCAGAGATGGAATCCCGCAAGGCGCTGGTCACTTTTAACGGGCGGGTGTTCGACGTTCCGATCCTGCAATCGCGCGCCGCCCAGCGCCTGCGCCGGTTCGACGCCCTGACCCGGATTTTCCAGTTCGACTTGCTGACCCATGCCCGGCGGCTGTGGGGCCGCCGGATGGAATCCTGCGCCCTGCGGGCCTTGGAGACGGATCTGCTGGACGTGCGGCGGTCGTCGGAAGACGTACCCGGCGGATTGATTCCCTACCTGTACCGCGAATATCTGCAGACAAACGATCCAAGCCTGATGGCCGGCGTGTTGTATCACAACGTGCAGGATGTCCTTTCGATGGCCGTCCTGGCGGCGGAGGTCGTCGAACGCTACCGGAAACCGCCGGCCGAATTCGAGGATCCATTGGATGCGCTGGCGATGGCGCTGGTGTACCGCGGGCTCGGACGGCCCGCGCTGGCCGAAGAAGGGTTCCGCACCGCGCTGAAAGCCAGGTTGGCGGGCGCAGATCGGGCGCGCGCGCTCGAGGGATTGGCGGGGCTTTCCAAGGCGGCCGGCGACTACGAACGGGCGGCGGAGTATTGGGAACGCTGGCACGGGGCCGCGGCGGACGATCCGCGGCCGTGCGTAGAGCTGGCCAAATTCCATGAATGGCGGAGGCGCGACTTGGAGGCGGCGGCCCGCTGGGCCAAATCCGCCTTGACCGCGGCGGCCGTCCTCCCCGATCCCCGCCGGCGCCGGGAAATCGAACATGCCGTGGAGCATCGCATGAGCCGGCTGGAGAAGAAAAGTAAAACCGCCAAGCGGCCCCCGAAGCAGCGCCGTTGAGGATGCCCTCGGCGGTGCGTCCCAAACGGCCTCCATGGGGGGCGGGATCGGCAAACGATCAGGCCGGGAACCGCGGCCGGTCCATCGGCGCGGCGGCCTATTTGCGGACGGTTTTCTTCGGTTGGCTGATCCGACGAAAAATTCCCAGCGCGCCGATGCTATAAAGGAATAAAATTCCCAGGGTGATGCAGATTTACCCCGATCCGAAGGGCCCCTTTTCCTGCAGATGCCTCCAGCTGGTGACGTAGATGAGGAACAGAATCGGGAAGAAAAACAGCAGCCACCGCATCACCCGTCGATTTTTCTGGATTTTAGATTCCGGATCGGTGAAAATTTCCGGTTCCTCGCCGGGATGGGACTCCTTCCGGAAATACTCCCAGGCCGAAAGGTGGCCCACGTGCTCCCAGCCGGCATCGCGGAACAACTGCAGATAAGCCTCCCGGTCCTTCATCGCGGATGTCTGAAAATCCATCCGGTAGGCGTAGCGCTTCGGCTCCCCCTTCCGGAATCCGTATCCTCCGGGAAATCCGAACTCGGCCAGGTGCCATCCTTCCCGAGACATCGCTCCCAGCCACCCTTCCTAACGATCGTCCTGCCAGGACCAGAACCAACGGAATTTCCAGCGTATTTCCTTTTCCATCGCCGTCTTCACCCCGCCGGCCGACTACAAGCGATTCTTGAATTCTCCGGCGCATTTATTCATGATCTCCAATCGTTCGATCTGCCGGGCCAGGACGCGTTTCCCCTTGGCGGACAGCAGATAGCTTTTGCGGCGTTCCTCTTCTTTCACCAGCGTGATCAATCCTTCTTCTTCGAATCCGGTGAGCATGCCGTAGAGGGTCCCGGGCCCGACGGTCACCGTACCGCGGCTGAGGGCTTCCGCTTTTTGCATCACCCCGTACCCGTGCAGCGGCTCCAGCAGGGAGAGCATGACGTAGAACATCGATTCCGTCAGCGGCAGGTATTTTCGGACATCGTCGGCTTTGGGCATGGTTTCCGTCCTTTGTATCGGCAATCGGTGTACCGATAGATGATATAACGGATAACGATATAATGGCGCGGAACGGCGGGTTGTCAAGCGGCGGATGGGCTTGGGCTGTTTTTTTCAAACCGCGGGTGGGCTACCGTCCCCCGGAACAACCGCTGATCCATGCCGATCGGGACCGTCGATGCCTCAGGCGGGGCGAAGCGATGGAAATGGAAAAACGAAGGCGGCGGCTTTGCTTCACTTTGCATGACGGGCTTTTTCTGCGGCTTCTTTTTATCTTCAAGCCCTTTGGCCGCTATCCTTAACCCTTTTCTCGGTCACAGAGGCCGTGGGAGGATGCGGAGGCTGTGCTACAATCGATGCGATTTCCATGCGCATCGTACGCCTTTCCCTCGCCAACTTCCGCAACTACATTCGCCTCGAAACCGCCTTCCCGCGCGGACCGATCCTCCTCGCCGGTCCGAATGCCCAGGGCAAGACCTCGCTCCTGGAAGCGGTCTACCTGTTCACCCACGCGCGTTCCCCGCTGGCGGAAAACGACCGCCAGCTGATTAATTTCCTGGCTTTGCGGGAGGAACAGCCTTTTGCTCGACTGGAGGCGGAAGTGGAGGACAGCTCCGGCGGCCAGCGCCTTGAACTGCGTCTGTTCTTCGAGCGCACCGCCGCCGGCGAACGGCGCTTCCGAAAGGATATCCTGGTCAACTCCGTCCGGCGCAAGCCCTCCGAACTGCCTGGCATGTTCCGCGCCCTGCTTTTTCTGCCGCAGGAACTGCGGGTGATCGACGGCGCGCCCGGCGACCGGCGGCGCCACCTGGACGAGGCGGCGGCCCAGGCCGATTCCTCCTACCGCGCCGCGATGTGGGAGTATCATCACGCGCTCACCCAGCGCAACGCGCTGCTGCGCGCGCTGCAGGAGGGAGACGGCCGGCGGGAGCAGTTGGACGTGTGGGACGAACCCCTGGCCGCATCCGGCGCGGCGCTGCTGCTGGGGCGGGCCCGCGCGCTGGCCGAAATCGAAGTCCTGGCGGCTCCGTTGCACCGGCGGCTGACCCGCGGCGCGGAAGCCCTGCACATCCGCTACTGCCCGGCCTGGGATCCGGCGCGCCCGACGGGGGAGTCCGACGGCGCGCAGCGCGAACTCCCGATGGACGCCGCGGTCGATCATACGAAATGGAAGATGGAGGACTTGCGGGGGATGTTCCTCGAAGCCTTACGGCGGAACCGCGAACTTTCCATCCGCCGCGGCTTGACTCTTGCCGGGCCGCACCGCGACGATGTGCGCTTCCTGGCCAACGGGATCGACCTGACCTCTTACGGATCGCGCGGCCAGGCGCGCACAGCGCTGTTGACGTTGAAGCTGGCCGAGGTGGAGTGGCTGCGGGCGCGCGGCGGCGAGTGGCCGGTGCTGCTGTTGGACGAGGTCTTCTCGGAACTGGATGTCCGCCGGCGCGAGGATCTGCTCGGCGACCTGGAGCGGGCGGACCAAGTGTTCACCACCGCCAGCGATCCGCAGATGCTCCCGGCCGCCTACCGCAGCAAAGCCCGGGCTTGGTGGGTCGAAGGCGGGACCTTGCAGGAGCATTCACTCTAACGGGAAGCCCGCAGACAGGGCTGTCGGTTTTTATTCGCAGTTGCTCTCCTCGATCCGGTAATCGTCAAACTCCACATCCATGAAATCCGTCCGGATCCCTCCGTGTCCGGCGTGCGCGAGGGCGTCCTCCGGACCGGGCGCATCGTAGGCTTGGACCGCAAGCGCCCAGAAGCCGCTCCGATCCGGATCGGTGTACAACAGGATGGTCACTCCGCCTCCCTCCGTTTGCATCACCGCCCGCAGGCCGATCCACGCGCCGTGGGGGATCAGGTTTGGATTGCCGTTGCGGTGATACGTCCCGGGATACAGCGGCGCCTCCGCCAGGGTTGTGTAGATACCGCCGGATTTCTTCTTGATCACGGCGAATCCGTCGACGCGCACCCCCGCGTAATACAAATGATCCCCGTCGCTGTAGCGGAGGAACAACAGCACGCCGTTCGATGGGTTGCGGTTCGGACTGCCGCTGAAATGATCCGCGGCGACGCGGAAATACACCTGTTGGACGGGCGCGAGCCACTCGCTGCGGGTGATCAGGCGGAACAGATTCTGCGGATGCGCGCCCTGGTCGGTGTCCAGGGGGTTCGCGCGGCGGTAGGCCGAGCGCCAAGGGGAATCCGCGGGCGCCTCCCCGGTCCACGTGCTCCCCACTCCGTCCCGCTGGAGAAACCAGGCGCCGGAGTTGACCCACCAATCCGGGCTGGCGCTCAGTTCCATGCGGGCCGTTTCCTCAAGAACCCGGTCGGGATCGAAGCCGGTTGCGAAATGCGGGGGTTCGGTTGGCGTCAGATCCGCGGTGGCCGTCGGGGTTGGGGTAAGGATCGCGGTTGCCGTGGCGGAGGGGGTTGGCGCGGGGGCGGGAGATGCCGGCGCCAGGACCGCTTCGCCGAGCGGTGAACAGAGCATTGGGATCAGGAATGCGGCCAGCAAACGTCGAGAGGTTCTCATCCCGCGGACGATTAACCCTTCCTGCTCGCAAAATCGCAAAGGAGAAACAAACCCGATTATCTCCGCCCCCTTTGCGCCTTGGCGGTGAATGGGTTTGTATAAAAAGGCGACGGCGGCGGGTCAATGGATCTTGCGGGCGTCCAGCGAGATCACTTCCAGCGCGCTTTCCCCCCGCACCGGCCCCCAAACGCTGACGCCGATCATGCCGTTTTCGGCCTTGTGCCGGAGGAAAGCACTTTCCACACCCCAGATCCCGTTGAGCAGACAACGGACGGTGTTGCCCTGAACGGAGATACCGGCTTGAATCTCCAAGCCCTGGAGCAGGCTTAAATCGGTGTACCATCCCGGCCCCTCGATGAAATTTCCGTCGACCTGCTCGCCGTATGCGACCCCGTTCTGACCGAAGGAGCAGAAAACGAAATTTTTCCGGCGGTCCACCCGCGCCAGGATCGAGAAGGATTCCCCGCGCAGCAAACGCGCCCGCAGGGTCAGATCGAAATCCGTCCACAGATAGGTTCCGTCCAGGTAGGAGGAAGCGCCGGTGGTGTCTTTGGCCGCCGCGAGGTTGAGCCGGCCGGAAGCGACGCTGACATCGCCCCATCCGTCAATCCAGCCGGGATCGCTCTGCATCGCCGTGCTGAAGTCGGCCGGCTTGTCTTCGCCGCCCAGGACGCTGTTGAGCAACCGGGTCGCATCCCATTCCGGTTCCACTTCGAGGCGGCGGACCATGAACGTATCCAACCCCGGATAGTTGCGGACCAAAGCTCCGTCCCAGGATTGGTAGAAGGCCATGTGAAACAGGGCGGACGCCGCCTTTTGGATCGCCGCCACGGCCGAATCCGCATGGTTGACGCTACCCTGGCCGTAATCCCCGTACGGATAGGCGAACGCCCGGACCGTAACGCCGAATCGGCCTTCCAACTGGCGTTTGGATTCCAGCAGGTCCAGGGTGATCCGTTGTTCGTATTCGGTGTCGGTTTCCGGGCGCCCTTCTTCCGGACGGAAAAGCCGGTTGCTCAGGGAATGCCCCTTCTCCCCGGCGGTATTCACCGCTTCCGATTTATGGATGTCGTGGCCGTGGGATTCCAGTTCCCAACGTCCGGATGCGGCCATTTCCTTCAGTTCCTTTTCGGTCAGGTAGAAATCGTTTTCTTCCGAGATCATCGAGGTGATGATGAAGATCACGGCCCGGTAGTCCAACGCCTCGAGGATCGGATCGACCGGATAGTAGCTGTCTTTCCGGCCGTCGTCGAAGGTCAGCAGAAAGGATTTTTTCGGCAGCAGACGGCCGCGCAGAAGGAATTCCTCCAGGTCGGACAATCCGACGGTTTGGTATCCGGCCGCTTTGAGGGCGAACATCTGGTTTTTGAAGTTTTCCCAGCTGACGATGCCGTCCGCGGCTTCCTCGCGAATCCCGTGGTACAGGAGCACGATCAGCGATTGGGCCGATTCCCCCGATCCGCGCATGGGGGTCGGGAAATCGGCGACGATTTCGATTTCCTTCGAAGCCAGGTAGTCGAATTGCGACGGCATCCCGGTCCGCCAGAATTCCAGCTTGCGGGTGGAGGGGACCTTCTGGCCCAGGAAGTGACTCCCGCCGCACATCAGGACCGCCAGGAGGATGAACAGCACGAAGAACACGGCTTTCGTCCGGTCGCGGTGTTTGAGCATTCCGCTTACCTTGTGCCCCACTTTCGGTTTTGGATCGTCGCGATCGAATAGAACAGGACGAACGACAGGAACACCATGTTGATCGCCGACCAGACGAACACGAACGGCCAATATTTATTCTCGCGCGAGAGCCAGCGGTAGTACAGGGTCATGACGAACGACATCAGGAAAACTCCGGAGATGTAGTAGAGGGGGAGCGCGCCGCGCAGGATCGGCCCGAGAATCAGCGACTTGACCGCGATGAAGGGGGTGATCAGGGAGATGATCAACAGCGGGAAGAAGTAGGTGAAGGCGACGAACGGTTCGCGCCGGACGATGAACATGGAGGCGAAAATCGAATTCACCAGCCACCCCTTCTTCCAGCGGATCTGCTGTTTGAGGAATTTCCGGAAGGAGTCCGGGCAGATCGTGTGGGCGCGCACCTCTTCCGAGTAGATCGTCCGGTAGTTGAGCCGCAGCACCCAATTGGTCAGCGCGCGGTCCTCGCCCCAGGTGACGGGCAAGCCAAGGAATTTTTCGTCCAACCAGCGATCAAGGATCGGCAGGATGATTTCCCGGCGGTAGGCCGAGGAGCATCCGCTGCAGCAGAACACGGTCATGAAGGCGGATTCGGCCGCCTTCAAGATCCGGAACGAGACGAAGTAATAGGCGGCCTGCATCCGGGTAAGCCAGTTTTTCTCCGCGTTCGCCGGATCGGCGTGCGCGCACACGGCTCCCACCTCCGGATTGCGGAACGGCCGGACAAGGTTCCGAAATGTCTCCGGGGAAATGTGGCTGTCGCTGTCCAGCTGGATGATGATCTCGCCGGTCGCCCTCCGGATTCCCTCCGCCATGCCGTGCCGTTTTCCCCGGTTCTCCTTCCAATCCACCACCGCCAACCGGGGCTGCTTCTTTTCCAACTCGCGAAGGACCTCGATCGTCCGGTCCGTGCTGCCGTCGTTGATTACAATGACCTCCAACTTTTCCTTCGGATAATGCGCGTCAAAGCATTTCGTCACCGTCCCCGCGATGGCGTCTTCTTCGTTCTTGCACGGAATGACGAAGGTCACCGGCGGCTCGAAGGCTGCTTCACCGGGGGAATCGGAGACGGCGAGATATTGGTGATTGGTCCGCCGGTAGAGGATTGCGCTCAGCAGCCGGGAGAGTTGGAACAGGGTGATCCCGACCGTGTACACGAACAGCAACGGATCGCCGACCAGGGCGATCGAGGAGCGGGATTTTAAATAGAGGATGACCAGGAGCGTGACCAGCGCCAGGAACAGCAGAACCGACCGGTAGAGGAGATTTTCGATCCCGTTCCAGTACGGGCGCCAATTCCAAACGCCCCGGCGGACTGCCGGCCTGGGTTTGGTGATAATGGATGATTCCATATGATGTTTTCGAAGGATAGCCCGAATGCCGGCCTCCGGATAGGGTACGCTTCTCCTACGGTACTTTCCGCTATCCCGATGCGCGGGAGAAGGCGGCGATGCGCCCGATCAGGAATTTGCAAAGAAAAGGAAACAGCCCGTGCAATCCGATCGAAACGATCGGGGCTTTCCGGAAAAACGGACGCGGACGTCCAGCAGCGTTGCGGGTTCTCCAATCCCGCGGCAGCCATGATATTTTATTGGGCGTGAAAAAGCGGTGAGGGGAGGGATGGCGGCAAATCCATTAATGACAAAGGCGCGACGGCATGTGAACGCCTGCGTTCGGGAAAAAACCGGGCCTACCTCCGGGGGCGTTGAAAGAGAGTGGTGTTTCCCGCCGGCGTGCGTGACGAGAAAAGGACGGATCATGCCGTGAAGAGCGCCTCTTCTTCACCGATTGTGGCAAAGGCGCGATCGAGTCGCGGCGGTCCCCGCCACGCCGAAGCGGCATCCTCTACTTTCCACTCTCCAGCGATGATGACTTCCCGAAATAAAATCCGCGGCCACGCTTCACTCCCGACGCCCGGCCGGCAAACCAAAAAATACCTGGGAAGTCTCCGGTTGAGGTTTTCGCCACAGCCGGATACCGCCGGAATGGCATGGCGGGAGGAACCGTATCGCCTTTCTGTTTCCGGCTTTCGTTTTCAAGAATACGAAATCGAACCCGATTTTCAGCGCCCCAGCGGTCTTTTCGACGGGATCCCTACCCGCCGGGGGTATTGCGGAGGCGTGGCGGCGGATTTGCGGATGACGATCAAATAGCGCACCTCGGCGATCCCCGGCAATTCGACCGGCATGATCTTTTCCACCGATCCCCCCAAAAGCCGCAGTGCGCCGGCTGCCGCCTGAGCCTCGGTCGGGCCGCTTTCCCCTTTTTGCGCCAGGACGTATCCGTGGATGCACGCCATCGGCAGCAGGTACTCGGCCAGAACCGACAAATCCGCCACGGCCCGGGCTACCGCCCAATGGTATTTTTCGCGATGAACGGGATCCTGTCCCACTTCCTCCGCACGCGCGTGCAGAACCGTCACATCGCGCAGCTCCAGTTGCGCCGCAAGGCGCCGGCAGAAATCGGCCTTCTTGCCGGTGGATTCCACCAGGGTGAGCTGGATGCCGGGCGCTCCGATTTTCAACGGCAATCCCGGAAATCCCGCCCCGGTCCCGATGTCGATGACGCGCATGCCCGGCCGCAGATCCATCGCCTTGAGGCAGGAAAGGGAATCCAGGAAGTGTTTCAGGCGGATCTCATCCCGTCCCGTGATTGCGGTCAGGTTGAATTGCCGGTTGCCGTCCAAAAGGATGTTTTCATACCGCTGGAAATGGAGGATTTGGGTCTCGGTAAGGGAGAGGCCCGTCAGGGATTTCGCGCAAGCGGCGAAAGGAGCCAAGGCGTCAGACCGGTCGGGCGGACGGATCTCATTCATGGGGCGGCGGCAGGCAGAGATACTCATCCCATATGCCGTACAACGGATGCGCGGTGTGGGATTGAAAAACCCGGAACGCGTCGGCGGGGACGATGACGGATCCGAAATACGAGTGTTGCAGGTCTTGCAGGCTTTCCAGAAACGCTTGATTTCCCATCCGCATGCGCAAGGCGTGCAGCATCTGGGCGCCGCGCAGATAGACCGTATCCACGTAATCCCGGAATCCTTTGAACTGGTAGATCGGCATGTCCACGCACATCTTGGAAGCGTAGCGGTCGACCCGGGTCCACCACCACCAATCCACCAGGGAGGGATAATGCCGTTCGTAGAAGAGCAATTCGCTGTAGGTTGCGAAAGGCTCGTCCAGCCACGGATCGATGGCCTGATCGTTCGCCACCCGGCCGTACCACCATTGATGCGCCGTCTCGTGGGCCGTGATGGCGGTGAGATAATCCGCTCCGTTTCCTTCGTAATAGGGGAACAGATCCGGGTTGAGGAACACCAACCCGTCGAATTCCATGCCGTCGGGCAATTCGGATTCCAAGAGGGTCAAGCGCGGATGGGGATATTCTCCGTAGCGTTCGGCAAAGACCGTGACGGCCTTGGCGGCGATGTCGGTTATGAATTCCCCCTGGGCTTCGTACTCCGGCCGGGTGTAGCCGATGACTTCCACATTCCCCGCCATCCGGGCGTGCGGGGATTGAGTGGTCAACGCCATCGCGAACGATCGGCCGGTGAAGCGGAAGCGCGGCGGCGAAGAGCCTTTCTCCTCGATTCCGCTGGCGGCGATCCAGTAGGACGCATCGCCCGTCCATTCAAATTGAACGTCGAAATCCGCATAGGCGAAGCTCAGGTGCTCGCCCACATTGCCCGGCGGGTGCGCCAGCCAGCCTCTTCCGGCCACATACGGCGGAAAAAACGCATACCAATTCCCGAGGACGATTTGGTAATCGTTCCATCCGATGAGCGTGTTTTCCGGAGCGAGAAGGCGGCGGTATTCCAAACGCAGGCGCACACTTTCCCCGGACTCAAGCGGGGCGTCGAGCGGAATCCGCAGTTGGCCGTCGGCGACGGAGGCCGGAAAGGTCGCTGAGGAGAGGCTGGAGGAAACGCCGATCAGTTCGAACAGATCCGCCCGACGCGCGGGTTCGAACTGGAGCACCAGCTCGTTGATCGATTCCCCGGAACGATTGGTGTAGGTGACCTGCTCCTGAACGGTGAGCGGCATCGTCCAGCCGTTCGCCTCGGAGGCGCGCGTGTCGAGTGCCGCGCGGATGACATACAGCGGCCGTTCGACCGGCTCCGGAGGGGGTTCGGGGGTGAAGGTCGCAGTCAACGCGGGGCCGGCTGTCGGTGAGGCGGGAGACGCCGTCGGAGTTGCAGAGACCGGATCGCCGGCGACTCCGGCCGCCACGCAGGAGCAAAGGCAACAGGATAAAAAGCTGGCCGTGATCGGACGGCGGTCTGTGCGCATTCGCTTTGAACAATGGAGTGGGCGGAGAATCGCCGGGTTCCGCTCGGCAGGAGACGGATTCTCGGACTCGCGGCGAAACGCTAAGGAGCTTCTCTTCGATGCCGCGCGGTCCGAGGCGCAAGCGTTCATGTAGTCACCAGCGCGACGATCGTTTGGCGGTATTCACCGGCGGCGAATTCGTCTTTCCCGTCGCTTGTCGGCGCGCTGTGCGTATAGCGGATCTCCAAGAACAGCGACCGGTCAAGCGGCCAGCCGCTCAGTTTGGTCGACCAGTTACGGCAGATCCACCCGCCGGCGCCGGAGCGGTCGTAGATGCGCAGGGATTCGTCCCCCAAGCGGACGTCGTCAATTCGGAATTCCACCGTCAGGGTTGCCAGGAAATCCTGAAAGGCGTCGCTGGTGGCGCAGAAGCGGCAATCCCAAAGCCAGACGCTGTTGCGCGCGACTTCGATCGTGTAACGGATCGAGCCGGGCTCCGGGAGTTCGCGGAATTTCGTCAGATTCCAAATGGATGGCACCGTTTCCAAGTCGGAATCCGACGGCGCGGCGGCGGTTGGGAAATTCGGCGCATGGGTCGGCGCGGCAGTCGAGGCGGCCGGCGTGGATTCCGCCGGGCGTGCGGTGACCGTCGGAGCGAGGGCGACGGTCAGGGTGGCCGTCGGCGGAACCGTTGGCGTGTCGGTCGCCTGCCCGCCTTGGAGTATGTCGGGCAAGTTGGATTTTCCGGTCAGGAAGACCAGCAGGCTGGTGGTGCCGGTCAGGACCGCAATCACCGTAGTCAACGGCAAACCCCTCCGCGGCTCAGGCGGGGTACTCCCTTTCTGCTTCTCCATCCGTTGGTCCTCTCGAATCGACGCGGCGGTTCGGCGGGAATTATTTTACCAATGAATCCGGTCGCGGCAGGCGCTCCGCCAGGGGCGGATGTCTCGGAAGACGTTCGGCTGATTGATGTTCGAGGACGAGCGGATGTTGATTCCCGATCCGGGAGAATGCGACCGTTGGAGTCGCGCAGGCTGTTGATTGGCGCCGCTGGGGGTCGATGGCGGCGCTGCGAAGGTCGACCCGGTCCACCCGGCCGGGGATTTTTCCGCGCCTCAGGATTTTCGGCCGCGGGAGACGGACGCCCGCGCGGCGATTAACCCGGCCGGCCCGCCGCCGGTCGCCGCGATATTTGGTGCATTCATCAGAGCGGACGTCCCTTCTCCCATTCCCGCCGTACGAATTCTTAATGGAATGGAAACCGGGTGGAGCCGTGCGCCGGATCGTCGAGGATGGGACCGCCGCGCGGGGAAGCGCGTTGGGGGCGAGGTCAGGAGAGTGCCCCCAGGCGGGGCTGCTTTTGGGCGTCCCGTTTTCTAGCAAGCAGGGCGGCGTGCTTCTCGTCCACCTCGCGGTTCAGGCCCATCCAATCCTTCACCGCAAACAGGAAGCCGGGTTCATCGCCGAGGAACAGGAACGGATGCGAAAGCGCCCGCAGAAGGAAAAACCCGCTTGGGTACGAGGTCAATTCGATCGCCACGCATTGCGTGAGCGCCAGCCGGACGGCCAATTTTCGGTGGGCACGGGGTTGGGTCTTCGGGGAGTGGATTTGTAAGTGCTGGACCGACCGCGACGTCCGCACCCGGGAGTAGGAAACGATCAGGCGCAATGGACCGGTCCGCAGCAGGAGGTAATCCGGATGGCATTGCACGTAAGCCAGGTGCGGGAGGATCAGCACGGTCAACCACAGCACGAAAGCGATCCCCGTCGCGGCGCCGAGGACGGGCGCTTGCGCCTCGGCGTACACTCCCACATGCTCCGGGAGCCATCCGGACAGGGCGGCGGCCCAGAGGACGCCCAGGATCGACATTAGGAAAAGGATCGGGAAGGAAAAGGAGCGCATCCACTCGCGGTAGAGGATCAGGGGGTAGCGTTTTTGGACGGACATCGGACCTCGGGGCGTTGTCGTCGCGCTCCGCCGTTCTCCCTCATCCCCGTTCCAGGGGGCGGAGTCGGAGAGTTGTCATCAGGTGGAGGGTTCCACCGGCTGGGTGAAGGAAAACGTGCTTCCCCTTCCCGGTATGCTTTCCACGCCGATCTCCCCGCCCAGCACTTCCACCAGGCGCTTGGTGACGTGCAGGCCAAGCCCCCAGCCCGGTTGGTCGCGGACCGCCGAGGATTCCCCGCGGAAGAACTGGGTGAAGAGGCGGGATTGCTCTTCCGCGGTCATCCCGATGCCGTGGTCCTGCACGGCGATCCGCACCCGCGTCTTCTCGTCCACGGCGCGGAGGAGGATTTGGCCGCCTTCCGGGGAATATTTGCTGGCGTTGCTGAGCAGGTTGGTGAGGATTTGTGCCAGGCGCTGTGGATCGGTGCGGATTTTCGGAAGGGCGGCCGGGAACTCGGTTTGCACCGTTTGCTTGCGCGCGTCGAATTGCGGCTTCATCTGGATGACCACATCACGGACGGCCGTTTCCGCGGACACCGCCGCGGGCTCGATCCGCAGGCGGCCGGTCTCGATGCGTGAGATGTCGGAGAGATCGGAGACTAGCGCCGTCATCCGGTCCACGTTGCCCATGATTGTGCGCAGGAATTCAAGCTGTTTTTCGTTTACCGGGCCGATCAATCCCTGGCGCAGGAGGTCGGCGTAGCCGCGGATCGAGGTCATCGGGATTTTTAGCTCGTGGGAGACGATCGAAACGAATTGGGATTTGGCGTCGTTGGCCCGGCGCAGGCGCTGGAACAGGCGCGTGTTTTCCGCCGCGGCGGCGGCATGGTCCGCCAGGCGTTCGAGCGCCTGGCGTTCGGCGTCGATGAAATTCCTCTCCGGGCGTTCGACCAGCACCAGGCCGACGGTGTTCCCCTCGCGGACGATCGGGGCGAGCATCCCGGCCGGCAGGTGCGGCGCGGCGGCGCGCAGCGCCACCCCGCCTCCGGATCCGGCCGCGCCGAGCGGATCGCCGGACGGGGGCAGGGCGGGCTGTTCGTTTTCGGGATATCCACCGGCGGCGACGATCTGCGGATCGCTGTCTTCGTCCGGGCGGATGGCGACCCAGCCGCGGGCGGCGTGGGTGATCTGCAACGCAAAATCCAACAGCGCCGACGCGACTGTCTCGGTCTCGAGGGTGGCGTTCAATTGCCGGTCGGCGCGCTGCAGGCCTTCGAGTTCGGCCACCCGGGCGGCCAGTGCGCGGTCGGTGAGCGTGTAGAGCTGGGCGTTCTCGATCGCGATCGCGGCTTGCACGGCGAACGCCGAAAGCAGTTCGCGGTCGCGTTCGGAAAACAGCCCCGTCCGCACCCGGTTGTCCACGTAGATCACTCCCAGAATGCGGTCCTTGACCTTCAACGGCACGCACAGCACCGAACGTAGGGAAAACTGCATCACCGAGTGCTGGTCGGAGAAGCGCGGATCGGTCTGGGCGTTGGTTGTCAGCACCGCCTTGCCGGTGCGTGAGACCGTCTCGACCACCGTCCGGCTGTATTCCATCTCCTTTTCGCTGAGCGATTCGCGCTCGAGGTTGCGCGCGGCGCGCAGATCCAGCCGGCCGGCCGCCTCGTCGAAGAGCATGATACAGCCGCGCTCCGCGCCGGTGAGGCGGATCACCGCGTCCATCACTTCTTTCAACGCGTCGTCGAGAACCAGCGACGAGCCGAGGGCCTGCGAGACCTGGAAGATCGCCGCCAAGCGCGAATGCTCGTCCGCCCGGCTGGCTTCCTCGTGGAAGGAATCCAGCTTCGAGAGGGTCTGCGCGATCAGCGGCTGCAGGCTGTCTTCCGGCGCGAGCCGCTTCTGCATGGCGCGCAGGGCGACGCGCAGTCCTTCCAGCGAAGCGGGCATGGTTGGGGTGGAGGCCATTTTGCGAATGCGGTCTTTCCTGTGTGTATTCTATGGGAGAGGAGAAAATTCCACAAGCAGGGGATCGTAAAAAACCGGTAAGGACTTAGGCTCCCCCTCGCATGCCCTACCCTCGCTTTCCCTCGCTGTCCCTCGCTTCGCTCGGGACAGGCGCTCGGGACAGGAGCTAGGGACAGGCGCTCTGGGACAGGTTCGGGCATCCTCCCGGTATTGCACCGCGACCGGCTTCCCGGCCCGACAACAGCGGAAAAAAGGTGCTTAATCGAATCCATCAATCTTTGGGGAAAGGCAGGGAGGGTGTATTCCGGACGCAGTGACGGGAGGATGGGATGATGGGGAGGCGGTGGAGAGGCCACCCACTTAGGAGGCTCGCGACGGATGGGAGCGGTGGAACGGACACATCCGGCGGAAAACGCATCGTCCGCATTCCGGCGCGCGCGCATGGCACACTTCGCGCCCCAGGCGGATCAAGTTGAGGTGGGCCGTTGCATACTGCTCCGGATCGAACAATCCGGCGAGGTGTTCGTGCGCCTTGTCGGCCGACATCCGCGGCGGGCGCAATCCCAGCCGGCCGGTCACCCGCTGGACGTGGGTGTCGACCGGGAAGGCGGGGATATCCAACGCGAACAGCATTACGATTGCGGCGGTTTTCGGACCTACGCCGGGAAGGGAGGTCAGCCACGAACGAACCTCCTCAGCCGGAAAGCCGCGCAAAAAGTCCATCCCGATCCGGCCGCCCCTTTCCCTGATGGCGGCCAGGGCCTTTTGGATGCGGGGACCCTTCTGCGGGCCTAATCCTGCCGGGCGGATGGCGGCGACGATCTCCTTTGCCGGGGCATTAAGCACATCCTCCCATCGCGGATATTTCCGCCGAAGCGCCGAGAAGGCTTTTTCCCTGTTGGAGTCATTGGTGTTCTGCGAAAGGATCGTCGAGATTAATTCGTCGACCGGCGACGGCTTTCGTTCCCAAACGGGTTCGCCGTAGGTATCACGGAGTTTCCGATAGATGCGCTGGGCTCGTCCGCGCAGAGCAGGCATGCAAAAATTATAGCCGGTTCCATCCAACCCGCTCAACTTCGGAGGATGGAAAAAACCTCGCGGCGTCCAAAGCAAGCCATCCGTTCATCCAAAGGATTCTTCGGGGTGCCCGCCCGCCCGGCAGGCTTGGCTTTGCGGTCATTCTCGCTCGCTTTCTTGCCGGATGGAAAAGGAAATCAAGGCAATGCAGCGGATGATGATCACCCCGAGGAGTTGGCGCCGGAATGCAGTGTCGACGGTTTCAATGCCCGGAAAGCAAACCGCTTTTCCGCGCAGGACGAGGATTCGGCCGCGGATGCCTAACCGGGTGCTGAAAAAGCGGGTAAGGCGATGGAGTAGCCCCGACCCTTTTCCGGGGCGTATCCTCGGCCCGGCCTGCGCCGGGGCCGGCGCTACCGCCGGGAAAAAACCCGGCCTTAATATGCTCGCTGGGAGCGCAGGCTGACCCGGCCCGGCTCCGCGAAGCGGGACGGACTTTTTCGGCGCCCTGCTGGGTCTGCGCCGGAAGAACCGCCGCTTAACGGGGTAATCGCCCGAGGATGCTATCCGGCAAAGAAAGGCAGCCGGCCGGCTGGACGTCGAAAACCTGGGACATTTTTACAAGCACAAATTCTGAGAACCTTCCGTTTTCCCCTTCTTTTTAATTGATTATTGCGATTTCATATAATAAATTAGCAATTTTCTCACCGTTCTATGAGGGGGGAATTTGGTAGAATAAATGCGTAGTTCGTGATTCACCAATTCCACGGGAAAGGCAGGTTCTGGTGGCAGACAGCCTCGAACGGTTTACCCAGCGGGCTCGGCGGGTGCTCAGCTTGGCGCATCAGGAAGCCGAACGCCTGCACTCGAAGGAAATCGGCACCGAACACCTGCTCCTGGGATTGATCCAGGAGGAAGGCGGCGTCGCCGGACGGGTTTTGCGCGAACTCGGCCTCGAGGAAGAGCGGGTAAAAGAGATGATCGAAAGGATCATCCCGCCGGGCAGGCTGTTTCCGGAGCGCATCCAATTGTCGATGGGCACCGAGAAGGTGATCCAGAACGCCATCGAGGAAGCCCGGAAATTGGGCCACCAATACATCGGCACCGAACATTTGCTCCTGGGCTTGGTCCGCGAAAGCGAAGGGACCGCGGCGGATGTGCTCCGCAGGCTGGGAGTATCCCCCGAGCAGGTCAGGCGCCAAACCCGGCGCATCCTGCAAGACAGCCCCATGGGCCATCCCTTGCAGCAGTCGGCCGGCGCGCCGGCCAAGGCCGAAAAAGCCAAGACCCCGATGGTCGACCAACTGGCGACCGACCTCACCTCCAAGGCGGAGGAAGGCAAGCTGGATCCGGTCATCGGACGCCAGAAGGAAATTGAACGGGTGATCCAGATCCTCGCCCGCCGGACGAAAAACAACCCGGCGCTGATCGGCGAACCCGGGGTGGGCAAAACCGCCATCGTCGAAGGCCTCGCGCAGCGCATCACCACCTGCGACGTGCCCGTGCCGCTGCAGGGTAAACGCCTGTTGCAACTCGACGTCGGATCGCTCGTCGCCGGGACGATGTACCGCGGCCAGTTTGAAGAGCGGTTGAAGCGGGTCATCGACGAATTGAAGAGCGCCGGGGCGATCCTGTTCATCGACGAAGTCCACATGCTGGTCGGGGCGGGCGCCGCCGGATCGTCGGTCGACGCGGCCAACATCCTCAAACCGGCGTTGTCGCGCGGGGAACTGCAGGTCATCGGAGCCACCACGCTCGAGGAATACCGCAAACACATCGAATCGGATGCGGCCCTCGAACGACGCTTCCAGCCGGTGACGGTCGAGGAGCCGACCATCGACGAGACCATTCAGATCCTCCACGGCGTGCGCCCGAACTACGAGCAGCACCACCGGCTGGCGATCACCGACGAGGCCTTGGAGGCCGCCGCGCGGCTTTCCGCCCGCTACGTTCCGGACCGGTTTCTGCCCGACAAGGCGATCGACCTGATCGACGAATCCTCTTCGCGGGTGCGGATGTACAAGAGCCCCGAAGCCCGCAAGCTGCGCGAGACGGCTGATGAGTTGCGCCGCATCCGGCAGGAGCAGGCCCAATCGGCGGAGAATACGCCCACCGAGCGCACCCGCGAACTGCTCGCGCGGGAGCGCGATCTCGAAGCCCGGCAGAAGGATTTGCAGGCGGGCCCGGCCCGCAAGGAAGATTGGCCGAAGGTCGGATCCGAGGACATCGCCGAGGTGGTATCGATGTGGACTGGGATCCCGGTCATGCAGCTCGCCGAAGCCGAATCCGCGCGGCTGATTAAAATGGAAGAATCCCTGCGGGCGCGGATCATCGGGCAGGAGGAAGCCATCACCGCGATCGCGCGCGCCGTACGCCGCTCGCGGGCGGGGCTGAAGGATCCCAATCGCCCGATCGGATCCTTCATTTTCCTCGGCCCGACTGGCGTGGGCAAAACCGAGTTGACCAAAGCCCTGGCCGAATTCCTCTTCGGCAGCGAAGAGGCGATGATCCAGCTGGACATGACCGAATTCACCGAGCGCCACACCGTCAGCCGCCTGGTCGGCGCGCCGCCGGGATACGTCGGCTTCGAGGAAGCCGGCCAGCTCACCGAAGCCCTGCGCCGCCGGCCATATTCGATCGTCGTCTTCGACGAGATCGAGAAGGCCCACACCGAGGCCCTCAATATCCTCCTGCAGATCATGGATGAAGGCCGGCTTTCCGACGCAAAAGGTCACAAAGTGGATTTCCGCAACGCGATGGTCGTGATGACGTCGAACGTCGGCGCCGAAGCTATCCGCCGCCAGGCCGCGCTCGGATTCGGCAAGCGCAGCGAGAGCGTCAAGGGCGAAATCGAACCGTATGAGGAGATGCGCAAGAAGCTGCTTGAGGAGCTGCGCAAAGCCTTCCGGCCGGAATTCCTCAACCGCGTCGACGCGGTCATCGTCTTCCGCGCGCTGGACAAAGGCGATATCGCCCGGATCGTGGACCTGGAACTGGCCAAGGTGGCGAAACGCCTGGAGGATCATCGCATCACCCTGCAGACGTCCATCGAGGCGCGGGCGCGCCTGGCCGACATGGGATACAACCCCGAGATGGGCGCGCGCCCCCTGCGCCGGGTGATCCAATTGGAAGTGGAAGACCGTTTGTCGGAAGCTCTGCTCTCGGGCCGGGTGCGCGAAGGGGATTCGGTTACGATCCAACTCCGAGAAGACAGCATTGTCATCGAAACCGCCCCGGCCGGCGGCGAAGAGGGCGCCGCTGAACCCCAGGCCGAAGCGTTGCCCGCGCGGTAGCCTTTCCGCCGCAGCCCCTCCCTATCCGCTCATTAACCATCGAGGTCAATCGGAATGATTCGAAAAACGATCGTGTTGGGAGTCTGTCTGGTTTTTTCGGCCCTGCTCGCCACCTGCGCCGCCCCGTCCGCGCCGACCCAATCCTCGGAGGAGGAATCGGCCGAGACCATGTCGGCCGTCCTGACCGAAATATCGGATCAGATCCGCCAATCGCAGACTTCGGCGCCGAGTCCGACGGACACCGAAAAGCCGACCCCCGCGGCCACCGATACGCCGACGGAGATCCCCACCGTCGATTTGGGGGCCGCCACGCCGGAGTTGATCACGCCCGTCGGATCGCCCGCCGGCCCCACGCCCACCACCGATCCGGAA
This sequence comes from Anaerolineales bacterium, assembly GCA_016928575.1. NCBI lineage: Bacteria > Bacillati > Chloroflexota > Anaerolineae > Anaerolineales > Anaerolineales bacterium. The sequence goes on along the minus strand of JAFGKK010000015.1, from coordinate 973 downwards.
TCGCTTAAGACCCGCACCCTGGTGGGAAAGTGCAACGCCGCATTTTTCGTCGGCGATATCGGACCGATACAGGACGGAACGACCGTTAAGCCCAATGCGCAATTCACCAAAACCTGGGAGATCCGCAACATCGGATTCTGCACCTGGGATCAGCGGTACCAGCTGTTTTACTACGGCGCCTCCGCGGACAGCCAACACATGAGCGGGCCGGATTTCGTGGGCTTTCCGGAAGTCGTCGCTCCCAACCAGAGCACTTGGCTGTCGGTGACTCTGATCGCGCCGGATAGTCCGGGCATCCACAAATCCACCTGGTATCTGCGGGATCCCGACGGCAAACGCTTCGGCGTCGGCATCGACGGCAACGAGCCGCTGTTGGTGATCATCAACGTAGAGTAGAAGAAAAAAACGTAACCGCTCGGCCATTGGTCGCCATGTCGGCGCCCGCCCTCGGCGCGTTCTTCGCCGGGGGCGTTTTTCGAAGGCATCCATGGATTTATTAAAAATCACTGGATCCCGGCTTCGAGCACCTCCGCTCCGCGAAGGCAGGCGCCGGGAAGACGGACAAAACCGCGAACGCCGGTAGCGCTCTTTTAGGATTTTTGCGCGGGAAGAGACAACCTGAGCAGGTATAAAAGAACTGAAAAAACGAATCCGGCCGCAAAGGCGCAAAGACCGCGAAGGATGATGTGTAATCTTCGCGTCCTTTGCGTCTTTGCGGTGGCAAGGTTTTTCCTGCGGAAGGGTATAATCCGCCCCGGGAGCGAATCGTGACCGCCGTCGAGGAAATCAAAGCCCGGGTGGATGTCGTCGAACTGATCGGCGAGACGGTCCGACTGCGCCGTTCGGGAAAGAACTACACCGGCTTCTGCCCCTTTCACGCCAACGTCCGAACCCCCTCCTTCGCCGTTTTCCCCGAAAGCGGAACGTGGCGCTGCTTCGGCGCGTGCAACGAAGGCGGCGATATCTTTCGCTT
>JAFGKK010000014.1 GCA_016928575.1 Anaerolineales bacterium | reverse complement strand
CGAGATAGCTCAGTTGGTAGAGCACGCGACTGAAAATCGCGGTGTCCCCAGTTCGATCCTGGGTCTCGGCACCTCCGCGGAAGCGGAAACTGGCGGGCGTGGTTCAGTGGTAGAACGTCTCCTTGCCAAGGAGAAGATCGGGGGTCCGAATCCCCTCGCCCGCTCTGGAATGCGCCCCGGAAACGGGGCGCATTCATACCGGCGACGTCGCCAAGTGGCAAGGCAGGGGTCTGCAAAACCCTCACCGTGGGTTCAATTCCCACCGTCGCCTCAAAGGGAAGAGCGGCATCTGTGCCGCTCTTCTTCTTTATGTATCTCCTCAACCTCTCGTCCCGCCTCTCTCCTCACTCTCATCCCCCCAACCCCTTCCCCCTCTCCTGACTTATGTCAGGAGAAGGGGAAGGGGCCAGGGAATAGGGGCGAGGATGGAAAAGTGCAGGATTTCTTCTCAATGTGTAATAAGCATAGCAGACACCTTCAATTTTTTATTATCAATCAGGGGATCCGCGAAACCCTGTGGGTTCCCTGTCCCGAACACGCCTTTCGTGAGGGGAATTCCCACCATTCTCTCCATCCGCCGGGGCGAACCCCAGGGAGGCCGCCCCGCTTTCGGGAACGGAATAGACGCCATCCATTCTTCCGCATCTCGGCTTTTCGGGGTTCGCGTGCCCGGCACTTGGGAGTAAAATCGCTTTGGCGCTGAAAAATGGGGGATGACGGCGGATTCCTCATCCAGAAGAAACCGGGGGCACGCGCGATGCTGCTCATCTTCCGCAATGACGAACAGGGATTGAAAACGCTTTCCGAGCCGGTCAACGGATGCTGGCTCCATGCCGTCGATCCGACCCCGGCGGAAATCGCCCAGTTAGGGGGGCTGGGCTTCCCCGCCGACAACGTCGCCTACGCGCTGGATCCTGACGAACGCCCGCGGGCCGAGCGCGAGGGCGACGACTGGCTGGTGCTGATGCGCATCCCCTACTTCCGGGGCGAGGTGGAGGACGTGCCCTACGCCACCGTTCCGCTCGGGGTGCTGTTCAACGCCAACCACATCCTCACGGTGTGCCGGATGAACACCGACGTCCTCCAGGAGTTCACCGCCGGGCGGGTGCGCGATCTCTCCACCGCCAAGCACAACCGCTTTGTCCTGCGGTTGCTGCTCAACGCGTCCGTCCGCTATCTGGCCTACCTGCGCGAGATCAGCCGAGTCGTCGAAGCCCTCGAAGACCGGCTGCAGCTCTCGATCCGCAACCAGGAAGTGATGGAACTGCTCCGCTACCAAAAGAGCCTGACCTACTTCACCACCGCGCTGAAGGCCAACGAGCTGATGATGGAACGCCTGCAGAAGGGTCAGCTGTTCGAAAAATACCCGGACGACGCCGAACTGCTCGACGACGCCCTGACCGAGACGATGCAGGCGATCGAGATGACCAGCATCGAGAGCAACATCCTGAGCGGGATGATGGACGCCTTCGCCTCGATCATCTCCAACAACCTCAACCAGGTGATGAAACTGCTGACCTCGATCACCATCGTGCTCAGCTTCCCGGCGCTGGTGGCGGCCTTGTACGGGATGAACGTCGCCCTCCCGCTGGGGGCGCACCCTTCGGCGTTTCCGATCATCCTGGGGATATCGTTGCTGCTGTCTTTGACGGTGGTGTTGATCCTTAAGAAATTAGATTGGTTCTAGCGGCGGAGGCGCGTCGGCGCTGCGCCCCGCCGGCTCTCGGAAGGCGGCATCTGCGCCTAGCGGTGCAAGCGCGGCATGCGCTTTTTCCAGGCGGTGGGGATGATCTTGTCCAGCGCGTCGTCGGCCGTGATGATCCCCTGCAATCGGTTCTCCTCGTCCACCACCGGAACGGCCAGCAGGTTGTATTTGGAGATCGCGTGCGCCGCGTCGTCCTGGCTGTCCTCCGGCCGGACGGTGAACACGCGGGCGTGCATGAATTCCGTCACCGCGGTGCCGGGATCCGCCAGGACGAGGTCCCTCAGGGAGAACACGCCCCTCAAGCGGCCGGATTCATCGGTGACGTAGATATAGAACAGGTTTTGGATCTTCGGCCCCTCGCGGCGCAGGACCGCCATCGCCTCCGCGGCGGTCAGCGCGGGCGGAACCGCGAGGAATTCCGTGTTCATCAGCCCGCCGGCGGAATCCAACGGGTAGGCCAGCAGTTTGCGGACGTCCTCGGCCTCTTCGTGCTCCATCAGCTCCAACAGATCTTCGGAGCGGCCCCGCGGCAATTCAGCCAGCAGGTCGGCCGCCTCGTCGGGCGCCATTTCCTCCAGCACGTCGGCCACTTTTTCGTCCGGCATGTGCTCGATCAAATCCGCCTGCACTTCCGGATCGGTTTCCTCGAGCACGTCGGCCAATTTCTCCACGACCATCTGGTCCAGCAGCCCTCGGCCGCTTTCCTCGCGGTTCAGGTCCCGGACGATGTCGGCCAAATCCGCCGGATGCAGATCGCTGAGCTTGTCTCCGGAAACCTTCAGCCGCATCGGATTGGAGCCGGGAAGCATTTCCACGTTTTCCCACGAAATCGCCCCGGCGGCCGGATCGTCCGTCCGCCGCCGCAGAAGGTTGCGAAGCCATCCTCCCCTTCCCTCGCCGCAGACGGTCACGTTGGCCACGTAGATGTCGTTGTCGACCCGCGTCAACTCCAGATCCTTCACCCGCACCGCGCGCACGCCGTTGATGTCGATGATCCGCTTGTCAAGCACGTCGCGCGCCAGAAACAGGTCATCCTTGGCGGGCCGGTACACCGGCAGATCCTTCACCCGGTGCTTCAACGGGATGGCGGGCGCAATCAGGACCGTCGCCGCCGAAACCGGAATCATCATCGGATTCCCGTTGGAGCGCACGGCCATCGCCACGATCCGCGGATGGGCGATGCGGTTTTGGGTTGTGGCAATCAGGTCGGAAAGGGTTCCGATCTGCCGGCCGCTTACGTCGGCGACCGGCCGGCCGATGAGTTCGCGGACATACGCCATGCCAGATTCTCCTGCAGTCGAGATTAAACAAAACCCCCGCGTCGTTGGAAACGCGGGGGACAGGCCAATCGGCAAGCGGCCCGGCCTTCGTCTCAACAGACGTCAGGTACGGTCTTCACGCGGGGTTGGGTTGGGTGGTCCGGGTCCAAAGAAAGGTTAGTGTCCATGGTGCCGACGTATCGAATGACGGCGGATCTACGCTCCTGTGTGAAAGATTCATTCTGTTGCGACTATACTCCCGCGGATTGAGGCTGTCAAGGAAAAGGGACAAGAAATCCCGCCCGGCGGGCCGGTCGCGGCAAATGGGGGATTAATTGCGATGGATTTTCGCAACTGCTCCGGCAGCGTATTTCGACTGAATAATCTCAGCCTAACATCACTGGTGTTATTGGTTTTGTCCGTAACCCCGGGGTGGCTCCCTCGCGCCGGCCCTCGCGCCTGCCCTCGCGCCTGCCCTCGCGAAGCGGGGGAAGCGGGGGAAGCGAGGTAAGCGGGGAAAATGCGCGAAGCGAGTGAAGCGAGGGAAGCGGGGGAAGCGGGGGAAGCGGGGTTTGAAGCCAGAGCCCGGTATTTATTGAAGATTTTCTGGATGCCGGCTAATTTCACCCCCGGCAAAGAACACGCCGAGGGCGGGCGCCGGCATGACGATCGCCGTCTGAGCAGAAACGGTTTTTCTCCCCTTTCTTAGTGTGAGGTTTCCCGCTCGGCCAAAAATTTTTCCCGGTTCGCCGAGCGCGCGATTTTTCCGGAGCTGGTTTTGAGCAGCCACCCGCGGTCCGCCACTTTCACCTGCCGCAGGGCGATGTCCGATCCGCGGGTCACCATCCGACGGATTTCCTCCGCCAACCGTTCCACACCTTCATCCCCTCGCGGGGAATCATCTTCCGGGGCGTCTCGCTCGGCCACGATCACCACTTCTTCCGTCCCCATTTCCTCGCTATAGACCCCGAAGGCGACAACCCGGCCGGGATGGACGCCCGGCACCTCGGAAGCCAGGGCTTCCAAATCCTGCGGATAAACGTTTTTTCCGCCGACGATGATCAGGTCCTTCTTTCGGCCGGTGATATAGACCTCGCCCTCGGCCAGATACCCCAGATCGCCGGTCAGGAACCAGCCTTGGCGGAAGGCCTTTTCGGTCAGGTCCGCCCGGCGGTAGTATTCCGTCAGCATGCAATCGCTGCGCAGCATCACCTCCCCCAAGCACCGCTCGGGCAGTTCGCTTTGCGCGTCGTCGACGATCTTAACCTCCGCGTTCGGCAAGGGCTTCCCGCAGGAGAGCATGTTTATGGAATCCTCCCCCGCGTTCGCCGGCCGCGCGATCCTTTCGCTCAGCAAGCCGCGTTGGCTGATCGAATCGACCGTCACCGGCCGATCGATCCCGCCTTGGGTGACGGCGAACACGTTTTCCGCCATCGCGTAGCTGGTGGCCAGCGCGCCCGCGGACAGCCCGTAACCGCGGAACCGCTCGAGGAACATGCGGTGGCTTTTGGAGTGCATCGGCTCGGAGCAATTGATCACCGCGCGCCAGGAGGAAAGATCCACCCCTTCCAGGTCCCGGTCACGGATTTTCTGGGCGCAGAAGTTGTACGCGAAGTTGGGCATCCAGGAAAGAGTCCCGCGGCGCCGTGAAACCGCCTGCAGGAGTTTGTACGGCGCGCGGACCCAGTCGAAGGGCGACATCAGCACCAGCGGGGTTCCGGTTAGGATCGGCATCAAAAAGCCGGCGATCAGACCCATGTCGTGGTACAGGGGCAGCCAGGAAACGACCGTGTCCCCGCCCTGCAGGCGGATCGCCTCCCCGTAGATTTCGAGCTGGCGGAACACGGCCCGGTGCGAGAGTGCGACCCCCTTCTGCAGGCCGGTGGTGCCGGAGGAATGCTGGAGCAGGACGATATCCTCGGCCTTGCGTTCCCGGCCGCGCAGAACGGAGAAGTCGGGTTCCGGCCGGGGCACGGCGTCCGCGGCGCGCAGGATGCGCCGCACGGAAGTGCCGGCGGTGGCCGCCCGCGCTTCTTCCAGGAATTCCGGATAGGTGACGACCGCGGCCGGGCAAGTGACCTCGAAGAGGGATTTCAGCGAACGGCGGTAGGAATCCGGCGAGAGTTTCTCGGTGAGGAAGGGCATGATGGCCGGCACGGCGCCGTGCAGCACCGCTCCGAAGAAGGCGGCGGCCAGCGCCTCGGAGTGCTGAAGGATCAGGACCGCCACTTCGCCCGGGCGGATGCCGGCCGCCTCGAACGCGGCCGCGTATCCCGCCGCGCCGCAGACCAGATCCCGGGTGGTCATGGGAACATCCGCCGCGCGCGGAAGAATCCATTCTACGGCCGTGCGCCCGGGATGCTTGGCATAAAGGGCTTCCAGCCGGGAGAAGAAGGTGGTCACGCGGGCTTCCGCCGATCGCGGACGACCGCCGCCAGCTCGGCCAAGCTGTCGAAGGTTTCGGCGTTCAGTTCGGTGTCGTCCAAATGCACGCCGAAGGAATCTTCGACGTACAGCGAGAGATCCACCAAGTGGAAGGAATCAATCATGCCGGAGGAGATCAGCTTTTCGTCCGGGGCGATCGTCCGCTGCGGCTGCTTCAACACCTGTTCGGCGATGTATTTGGAAAGGGCGGAAACAATCTCGTCGCTCATGGGCTCCTCGCATTCTCAGGCCGCCGGCTGCGTCAACGACCGCCGCGCCGCGTCCAGCACCTGCAGCGCGGTCAGGTTGCGCGCCATCCAGCCGCTCCATTTGGAGGCGGGCATGTCGAAATAAAAATTATGGTAATCGGCCGTTTGGGTCAGGTGAAAGCCGTCCTCGGTGAGTCCGCGCGAGCCCAAGGGTTGGACCGCGGCCCAAAAATTCCACAGCGGCACGTCGTACTCCCAGGCCAGCCGGGCGATCAGGGCGTTGATCCGATGGCCGCCCTCCAAGTTGTCGGCTTTGGTCGCCACGACCGGAACGATCCCCTGATCGAGCGTGTATTGGATCGCCTGGCGCAGGTAAATTTCGTACTTTGGCACGTCTCCGTCCCACGCCTCCTCGAAGCTGATGAGGGCGATGCTCGGGTTGTGAAGGCGCAACTCGCACGCCAGAGGGCTTTCTCCCGCCCGGCAGAACTCCCGGTCGGCCATCAGCGGATTCATCACTGCCGCTACGTTGAGGCCGCCCCTGACCGACAAGCTTTTTCTGCCGAACGAACCCGCGAACCAGTCGATCGTCGCCTGCAGGTCCGCGTACGGGCCGAGGCGGTATTTCGCCGGATCTTCGAAATCGGCCAGGAAATAGGTGGTGATGTTTTGGCAGTCGCCGATCTTGGAAAAGGCTCGCGGATCGCGGCCCAAGGCTTGCCCTTGACTGAAGATGTCCGCCGCCCGGCCGGTGAACGCCGGGACCGGCGGATACGTTTTCCATTCGTCGGGAGCGGGCGACGGGCGCGGCGTCGCGCTTAAGGCGGGGGTTTCCGCCGGCGTCCGGGCGGCGGTCGGAACCGCGGAGGAGCCTTCCGCGGTCTGCGCTTCCGAAAGCCCCGCCGCCGACGGCGGCGGAGCTTCTCCGCAGGCCGATAGAGCCGCCGCGAGACAGCCGGCCGCGGCGGTCATCCTCCAGCAACTTTTACCGCCCATATATCTCCCGGATCAACTCCGCCTCCAGCCGCCCGGCCAGCATCGCTTCCCCTTCCGGCGTGCGGTGGATGGCGCTGTTGGAAAATTCTTGCGGCGGGACAAGGTCCCACCAATCGTAGAACGCCGCGCCGTTTTGGCGGCACCATTCGGCAAGCATCGCGCGGTACCGGTCGTACGCCCAGCGCGGGTAGAAAAAATTATACCGGATGCCGCTGTTCAACCCGTCGCTGACGTAGATCGGTTCGTTGACGATCAACAGCGGAATGCTTCCCGCCATCGCCCGTCCGGCGGCCAGCACGTCAAACGCCAGGTCGGCCTCCCGCAACTCCGGAGGGAGCAGGCCGTGGAAACTCTCGTCGGCTTCCAGGTCCCTCAGCGGACGGTCGAAGTCCGCCGGGATCGACTGATCCACGCCGGTCGCCGCCCACAGGAAGCCGTACATCTGCAGGCGGACCAGATCCGCGAGGTCCCGCCGCCCGCCGACCAAGGTCCGATCCCACCACGCCGGATCGACCAGGCGCGGATCCTCCGGATCCGATGCCAGTCCGTATGCCGCGATCAGCCGTCGGACCTCGCCGGCGTTGTTCTGCAGGATCGGCGATTCGAGCTGTCTTGCCTGCGGCATGGATTCCAGCGTCACCAGCCAGACAATCAGGTCGACTTGGCGCCGCAGGGCGCGGTCCAGCATCAACAAGTCTTTCGTCAAGGTCATCGTCGGATACCCGAGGTTGTAGATTCGGATACCAGCGGCGCCGCGGCGGTTGATTTGCGCGGCGAGCGTTTCCTCGGGCTCGAGCAGGAATCCCCAGGTCGCCGAATCCCCGATCAGCACGACTCGGAATTCGCCCTCGGCGCGGGGCGCGTCGATCTCGTGCGAAGCGAACATCGCCTCGAGGTTGTAGAGGCTGAGGCTGTAGTCCGCCGCCGGGTCGTCGCCGTAGGGCAGGCGCACGCGCCCAGGGACGATCCGGTTGTAGACGGAGATCCGCCCGAACAGCGGCAAGAGGTCGACCGCGGCCAAGAGCGCGTTCGCAGCGGCGAACAGAATCAGCCCCTTGATCACCACGTTGCGGATGAACCGTCCGCGCTCAGCCATCGGCGTCCGCTCCCTTTCTCATCCGGATGCTCCGAACAGGCGCAGGAAGACCCGCGCCGAATTTGCGACGCTCGGCAGGGCGAACCAAACCCAGCCCAGGACGACGAAATGGAAGGTGGCCAGGGTGCCGACGGCGGTGTAGGTTTTTTTCGCCAGCGGCCGGCTTTCCAGATTCGCCACCCGGGCTTTGCTCCATTCGCTCCACCGGTTGTGCACGAACAAACCGAATCCGTGCCAGCAACCCCACAGCAGGAAATTCCAGGAGACTCCGTGCCACAACCCGATCAGCGCCATCGTCGCCAGCTGGCCGGCCAAGATGATCAGGCCCATCGGAACGCGGCGGGAGCCGGTGCGCAGGGCGCGGGTCAGCGGATTGAAGAAGTAGGAGCGGAACCATTGCGCCAGCGTCATGTGCCAGGAATTCCAAAACGCCGTCAGGTTCGGCTGGAGGTAAGGGCGGTTGAAATTTTCCGGCAGGGTCACGCCTGCCCAGCGCCCCAGCCCGACGGCGATGTCGGTGTATCCGGCGAAATCGAAATAAATCCGCAGAGCGTAGGCGTAGAGGAAGAACCAGGTCCACGGCCCGGCGGCGATCTGATCGGCGTTGGCGGCGCTCAGCGCGAGGACCGCCAGGCCGTCGGCCAGGACAAACTTTTTAAAGATTCCCGCCGCGATCCGTTCGGCGCCCGGCGGGAACAATTCCGCGATCGGAGCCGGGGCGGCGCGCAAATCCTTGAGGAAGCGCTCGATTCTGTCGATCGGTCCGGCGGCAACGGCCGGCGGAAAAACGATGTAGGCCAGGAACTCGCGCAGGTCGCATTCCGGGAGCCGCCCCGTCATCCGGTCGCGCAGAGTGTGGATCAGGCGGAAGGCGATGTAGGAAAATCCCAGCCAGCGGATATCGAGCGGGGAAGCGAACTCCGCGGATTGGCCGGCCGCGCGGCGCAGGAAGCCCGCCGCCGCCTGCGCCAGCGAATCCGTTTTAAGGATGATGAACAACGCCAGGATCGCGGCCACCGCCGCCGCAAGGATCCACCGGCGGGCCGGGATCATCCATGCCGACGCGAAGAGTGCGCCGGCGGCGAGCAGGGCGATCAGGACCCATTCGGTCTGCGGAGGACGCGACGGCGTCAGGAAGGGATCCGCCGCCACGTAGCGGGTCAAGGCCACAGCCAGGATTGCGGCGGCAACCACCGCCGCGGCGGCCGCATTCTCGCGCCGGCCCCCGCCCTTCCCGGCCGTCAGCGCCCACACGCAGGCCGCCAGCCCGACCGACCCCGTCGGCAGCCAGAAATCCAAGTTGCGGACGGGCAGCGCCGGCTGCATCCAGTACACCGCCAGGATTCCGGCGGCGCAGAGGATCCATTTCCGCGCCCGGGGAATTGCCCCCGCCGCCAAGGAGACCGCCGCGAAGACCAGGATGTGGGTTAAGGTCATAACCGTGAAGGCGGGTTCAAGCTAGAACCCCTGATAGATCCATTGCGGGGATTGGTCCGTCGTCAACAGCAGGAACAAAATCAGCGCCAGGCAGAAGGCCACGGCGCACAGGTTTTCCCGCGAGAACAAGGTCCGGAGGATCCGGTTCGGCGTCATTGATACCCGCACATCCGCCACTCGCCGCCCTCGCGGATCACCCGGTACGTCTGTCCGGCCAGGTCGATCTCCTGCAGTTCGCCGTTGTAATCCAGGATGGCCTTGCCGCTGCATTCGACCAGCCGGTACTCGCCGTCGGTCCCCGCCTCGCGGCAGGAAACGTTTTCCAGGGTGGCCGGGTACATCGCGAAGGTGTCGGCGTCGATGCGGGCGCCTTCCTCCCAAGCCGCGCAGGAAAGCGCCACCGCCTTGGTCGCGTCCTTATCCACCAGGGCTTGGAAATAATCCTCCACGGCCTTGGCCGGATTCGACGATCCGGCGCAGGCTGCGAGGATCAGCAGAACGAGGGCATGCCGTTTTTTCATGTCGTCTCCAAAATTTTTCCAATTGTAACATTCGGAGAAAAAAGTCCTCCCCCGTTTGGCCCTCCAGGCCAAACGGGGGAGGACATAGGAGGGGGCTATTGCGTTACGTTGAAAGTTGGAACGAATACACGCCGTTCCAAATGCCGGTATCTACGACTTTTGGAGAATCCAGTGCAACGGCCGAGGCTTCCATGTTCGGATCAAGGCAAAAAAGAACCATTTCCCGTTCCCGTCCGGGAATGAAGGATCCTTTCTTTCCATGTTTATTGGGCTGGATAGTATCCGCATCAACCCGGAAGCCAATCTGGATCGCGCGACCCTCTCGGCACTTCGACGAATTGGACAAGACAATCTTCCTGAATATTCATGATTAGCACGACATGCAGACCGGGATATGCGGCTTGATGATAACCATGAATTAATTCGGCCCGATCCAAACCGACGATTGCGATTTCATCGCCGGCCGGAGGATGACTCGGGGATCGTGCTCGAACCTCATCGGCCTCGACGAATCCGCGGGAGCGCCCGAGAGGATCAACTCACCGGATGGGTCTCGCGAAGAATAATTAACCGTCAATAAATTGTTCCCGTCCGCGGACCAGACGGGGTCGGTTCCGGTTCCCGATATCGGACACGGGGATAAAATCGCCGGCGGATTCTCCGAGCCGAGATTGGCGGCTGCGATGCACGTTCCCCATTCGGAAGACGATTGGATGCGGGAGAACGCGATGAACCTTTGGTCCGGAGACCACGCCGCTCTCCCGGCCGCATTTTCCGCGACGAACGTATGGATGCTGTTGCCGATATGCTTGAGGAAAAGGCGATCGTCTTCGGTCATGAAGGCGATATCCTGCCCGAGCGGAGAGCTTACCGGATTAAAAAAGGATTATCCTCCGTGGGCGAAAGCCGAACCGGATCCCCGGGAGTCGACCATATAAATTTTCGAAATATCCAGAAACCTTTCATATAGAATCCGATCCGCGTCTTCGCATGAATCGATATTGGATACGGATCCGCCGCGGCCGGAAATCACCTCTGGCGCGCTCCCGTCCGGATTAATCGCAAAGAGCCTGATTTCCGTAGCCTCGCCCCCATGCCCTTCCGGGACGGGGGGAGAGTCGGTTTCGGCGGCAAAAAAAATTTCTTGCCGCCGGGAGACCATGTCGCGTCCGTTATGATATTTTCAGAATGGAATATCTCATCTAAAATGGCTGGACAATTATCCTCCGGCGATTGGCATCCGATTTCAAGCTTGAAAACGCCGGAAGCGGTTAAGAGCAAGGTTCCTTTTGGAACGGATCTTTCCCGACAAAGCGGCAAAGCGGAGATGGAAGAAGCCGATTTCGTCGGCTTCGGCGTGCTGGAAGGCGTGAGCGTGTATGCGAAGGTGGGGGGTCGGCGGTTGCCGGGCGGTTGAACAGACCGGCGACCTCGTCGCCGTCGAAGTGACGGGGATCGTTGGAGAACCGGCGGCGGGCGTGCACGAGACGCCGGCGGGAAGCAAAAGAACAACCAGCAAGAAAAGCCGGGCGCGGTCGTATTCTGCGGAACGACGCTCCTGTCTTTGAGGCTTCATATCCGCCACCTCAAGCGGATCTCTTGAACATGGGAGTCCGTACTAGGAAATGATTTTTTCCGTCCGAATTAAATTGATCTTATGCCGAATCATTGAAAAACACACTTTCCTCCCCCTCAAGCACACATCCGCTCGTCCCATCGGGATGGGGTGACCGCCGGCGGCAAGGGGGAACGAACAATCGACTCCGCCAATCAACGGATCGTTGGAAAGCTGTTCATTCGGATTGAAGATGCCGTATAGGCGTTCCATCCCCGCGCACAAACCACTCCGCCAACTCCGCTTGCCGGGGAACGGTTTTCTATCCTTTCCACTCCGCGGCGGATAAAAAGGCAAACGCTTGCCCCTCGTGCAGAACCGCCTCCCGCAGCCCGTCCAAAATCAAATAAGAATACACGTAAGCGTTGACTTCGGGGTAAATCTCAAAAACTCCGAGGTAATCCAGTTGGGATGGGTCCAGTTCAACGGATAATTCTTCCTTCACTTCCCGAATCGCCGCCGCGCGGCGCGATTCGCCCGGTTCGATCCAGCCCCCGAATATCCCCCAGGAATTCGCCGTCGGCACGCCGGGGTCGTCATCCCGCAGTTGCCAGGCTATTCTCTTGGACGGATCCCGCAAAAGGATCAAGACCCCTGCTCTGTGCATGTCCTCGTTTTTCTCGGGTTGGCTCGCCGGTCGCGGGGTTACGGCACCGGCAGCGAAATCGTAAAGCGCGTGCCGCGGCCGGGGGTGCTCTCCACGAGGATCTGGCCGTTGTGCTGCCGGATGATCTGGTGGCAGACCGAAAGCCCGAGGCCCGTCCCCTGGCCCGGCAGTTTGGTGGTGAAAAAGGGCTCGAAGATCCGCGGCAGGACCTCGGGCGGGATGCCCTTGCCGGTGTCCTCGAAAATCACGTGCACTTCCTTTTCGCGCCGGCGGGTGGAGACCCAGATCTCGCCCGGCATGCCGTTCAGCGCGTCGAAGGCGTTCAGCATCAAGTTCAACCAGACCCCCTGCAGGTGGTCGCCGCTGGCCATCACCCGCGGCAGGTCCGGATCCGGATCGAACTTCAGGTCGATCGAGCGCGAGACCATTTCGTGCTGGACCAGCTCCAGGGTCCGCCGGACGGTCTCGTTGACGTCGGTGCGGTCGAAGCGGTATTGCTCCTTGCGCGCGAAATCGAGCAGGTTGCGCACCACCTGGGCCGCGCGGCTTCCGGCGACCAGGATCAGCTCCACCGATTCCTGCATATCGCTTTCGGGCGGCAACGAGCGCTGCATCAGCTGGGCGTTGGCGATCACCGCCGTGAGCGGGTTGTTGATCTCGTGCGCCACCCCCGCCGCCAGCTGGCCGACCGCGGCGAGTTTTTCGGATTGGGCGAGGTTCGCCTCGAGGTGCCGCCGTTCGGTCACGTCCTCTTCGAACAGAATCACTTGGACGACCTGGCCGGCTTCGTCGAGGATCGGGTAGGTGTGGATTTCCCACTCCTTCGTCTCGCCGCCGGAATCCTGAGTCCGCAAGCCGCGCTCGGCGCCCTTCCCGCTCTGGAAGGTCTCCGCCACCCGGCACTCGGGGCACGGGCTGATCCGCCCGAACAGCGCCTCGTAGCAGCAGCGCCCGACCAGCAGGTTGGGGCGCGAGCCGGCGCGGCGGGCGCGGCTGCGGTTGATCGCCCGCAGGGCGTAGGCGCGGTCCACGATGTAGAGCGAGGCGGGGAGATTGTCGAACAGCGCCCGCAGGGTGTTGCGCGAACCCAGCAGCTCCTCACGGTTGATTTTCAGGTCGAGGTTGATCCCCTTCATCTGCTGGATCAACCGCTTGTTGTAGAGCGCGTCGGCCGTCGCGGTGGCCAGCAGGCTGATCAGCTCCTGGTCGTAGGGGGTGAACGGGCCGCCGCGCTTGTTGAACACGTCCAGCAGGCCGATCGATTCGTCGCCCGAGCGGAGCGGGGCGCAGAGGTAGGAGCGCAGCTTCACCCCCAGCACCTGTTCCGCCTCGGCGGTCAAAGCCGGATCGATCGACCCTTCCTCGCTGCGCACCGGCTGACGGTTGTGCAGGCAGGCGGCCGCCGCGCCGCCTTCCATCGGCAGCACCTCTTTGCGGATCCACTCCGGCCCGTCGCCGAGGATTTTCCGCTCAAAGGTCCCTTCGCGTTCATCCACCAGCGCCAGGCAGCCGAACTCGCAATCCAATATCTGCCGGACCCCCGCCACCATCGCCTTTTGGATCTCGTCCAGCTCGAGGTCGGATGACAGGATCGAGGCGATCATGTGCAGGGACGCCAGCTCTTTGTCCGCCGCCTGCAGGGATTCGGTCGAGCGCGAGATGCGCAGAGTGCGGCCCGCGACGTGCGCCAGTTCGATCAATCGGTAATGGTCGGCAGTCGGGAAGGGGTCGCCGGCCATCAGCAAAACCCCCTGTTGCGACGAGCGGGCCATCAGCGGGATGGCGGCGGCAAGCTCCAATTTGGAATTGGGGGGGTCTTCCCGGCCCGTCTTGAGCACGCGGCCGACGACCGCGCGCAGGGGATGCTCCGGATCCGTCTGCAAGCCGCTCCACGCCGGAGGGACGTTCTTCGCCGCGATGTGGACGGGCCGCCCTTCCTCGCTGGATTGGACGACGATGGCGCCGGCCTCCCGCCGCATCGTCTGCAGGATGTATTCCAGAGATTCCATCGCCGCCGCCTGAAGCCTGTCGTTTTCCCCGGCCGGGGCCGCGGACGGGCGGAGTCCGCCCTTGCCTGCCGAATCTCCCAAGGCCGCCCGGTTCTTCGAGGCCGGAGCGGGCCGTTTTTTTTTCTTTGGGCTTCGCATGGCGTCGACCCTATGCGGGATCGGTGGTGATGGTGTATCCGTACCCGGGGACGGTGCGGATGAAGGTCGGAGTGCGCGGGTCCAGTTCGACCAGTTCGCGCAAGTTTTTCACGTGCACGCGGACCAGATCCGGGGAGCCGGTGTCGGTCGGGTAATCCCAGACTTCGTTCAGGAGGCGCATCGGCGAGTAGATCTGGCCCGGATGGCTCATCAGATGGTAGAGCAGATCGTACTGGACCGGCGTCAGGCGGACCTTGCCGCGGTGGGGGGTCTGCAGTTCGAAGGTCGCGGTGTCGAGGGCGTATTCCCCCACCTGCACGGCGTTTCCCGGCTGGGGGGCGGCGGCGGTCTGCCGTTGGGTGCGGCGCAGAATGGCGCGTACGCGCAAAATAAGTTCGTCGATGTTGAACGGTTTGCAGAGGTAGTCGTCGGCGCCGGCGTTGAAGCCGGTGATCTTGTCTTCGTCCTTGATTTTCGCCGTGAGGAACAGGACCGGGATCGCGGTGAGGACCGGATCGGCCCGGATTTCCCGGCAGACGGCGTATCCGTCCATCCCCGGCATGATCACGTCGAGGATGATCAGGTCCGGGCGGTTGCGGCGGGCCGCCTTCAGCCCTTCCACCCCGCTGGAAGCCAGATCGACCCGGAACTCCTCGCCCCGGAGGCTGCGTTCGATCGTCCGGGCGACAATGTCATCGTCTTCAATGACCAGGATGTTCGCCAGATCCATTGCCGACCTCCGTGGGTAGTTCCACCGCAACGATTGTACCGCAATCCGCCGAGCTCGTTGCCCGGATCTGCCCGCCGTGCTGGCGAACGATTTCCCGGCAGATGCTGAATTCCATCCCGTTGCCGCGGCCCGCCACGGCGCCGGTGAAGTGCGGCTCGAAAAGCGAATCGAGTTCCTCGGCCGGTATCGCCCGGCCGTCGTCCTCCACCTCCACCGTTACCGCCCCCTCCCCCCGGGCAGCGGAGCGGATGCGGATGCGGTGCGCCCGCCCGTCGGCGGCGGCGTCACGCGCAAGCAGCAGCAGGTTGACCCACAAATCCTCAAGCCGGGTCGGGTAGCCCCGGACCGCGGGCAGATCCTCCGCCAGGTCGATCTCCAATCCCCCCCCTCCGGCCTGGATCGGCGCCCCCACCATCCGCACCGCCTTCCGAATCGTTTCGTTGACCGAAACGCTTTCCAGCGTGTCGGGGTCGGCCCGCGAGAAATCCATCAGGTCCTGGACCGCCTGTTGGGCTTTCCAGCCGGCCTGTTCGATGATCGCCGCGCTTTCCCGGGCGGCGGAATCCTCCGCCAGACGGCGGCCGAGGAGCTGGGCTTCGGCGATGATCGCCGTCAGCGGGTTGTTGATCTGGTGTGCGACTCCGGAGGCAAGTTCGCCGATCGCCGTCAGCCGCGCACTTTCCACCAGGCTCGACTGCGCCGCCCGGATCTGCTCCTCGGCCCTCCGGCGCGCGGTGATGTCGCGGGTCACGTCGATGAATCCGAGCAGCGACCCGCCGCGGTATTCGTCGCGCAATTCCGTGATCCGCGATCCGATCCACAGGGTTTCCCCGCGGTTGGTCCGCACCGACCGCTCCACCTCGAGCGGGGCGTTGGAATCGGCCGAGACGGGGATCGGCGGCGGCGAGAAGATCCCGGCGTAGACCTCGTTCACCCCGCGCCCGATCATCTGCGACGCCGTCCAGCCGTACAGCCGCTCGGCCGCCGGATTCCAATAGGTGACGATGCCTTCGGCGTCCCAGACCACCACCGCGTCGCGGACGTTTTCCAGCAGCAGCGCCTGGTAATGGATTTTTTCCAGCGAGCGGACGCGCTCGATCTGATTGGCGTAGTTGCGCACCGCCTTGTTGATGATCACCGGAAGTTCGAACACGGTTTCCGGGCTCTTCACCAGGTAGTCGGTGGCTCCCTGCTGGATGGCTTGGGCGGCGACCCGCTCGTCGCCGCGCCCGGTGACGATGATCACCGGGAACTCCCGTTTTTGTTGCGCAAGGGTGCGCAGGGCGTCCAATCCCGATCCGTCCGGAAAGCTGTAATCCAGCAGCAGCGCGTCGTAGACGTTCTTTTCGAGCAGCGCCCACATTTCGCGCAGGTTGGCCGCCCGGTCCAGGGTGAAGTTTTCTGCAAATCCCAAGACATCGTTTACCAGCGAGGAATAATTGATGTCGTCATCCACCAACAGCACGCGGAATTTCGCCCGCAGCGGAGCCGCGCCGTCCTTGCCGCCGTACCGGCCCGGCTCCCGGCCCGCGGCGGCAAAGCGCGCGGCGGAGGATTCGATCTGAGGTGTCATGCATTCACCGGCGACTCGCGACATGCGTTTCGTCCGCGTTCGAGAGGGTGCAATGGGAATTCGCGCCCCGAGTGGTTCAGCCGATTTCAGGAAAGAAGAATAAATTCCGCAGGAATCGGCCGCAGCCGAAATGGCTGCGGTCCTTTCATCTTATTTTTCGCCATTCTTCCGAGCCATAAAATCACCATAAAGTCGCGGAATCCAACGGTCCTGCCGCCTTCCGCCGGCGGACCCCGGCCGGCATCCTGAGAGTCTGTGCGCCGCCGCACCGGTACGGAAGTCTCTGTTCCGCCGCCTTTTAACCGGGATTTCATCGCCTGTTCATCGGCCTTTTACGGTCCGTTCGGTTCTAGCCGGATATGCTGACAATATTCCAATTCGGAGGAACTCCATCCCGTCGGCGGAATTTTCGGCCCGTCGAATCTGTCCGGCGGGTTCGCCGGATTTCTATGGCTCGACATGGCTGTTTACCGGATGCCCGCAAGCGATAAACCGACCGCCGGGGGAAAGCGGATGATGCCGCGCGCCTTCCGCGCCAAGACGATGCCGGCGGCCCTGGCGGCCGTGGAAAAGGCGCTCGGGAACGAAGCGTTGATCGTCTCGATCCACCCGATTCCCGCCGGACCGGCTTGGCAGGTGTGGCGGCGGTCCGGCGTGGAGGTGGTGGCGATGCCGTCGGCAATGGAATCGCTGTATGCGGATTCCGAACCGCCCGAAGCGGAACAAAATCCGGTCCGGCCGGTCGGCGGTGGAATCCCGCCCCCGCCGGCCGCTTCCGATCCGACCGGCGGCGCCAATCCCGCGTCCGCGGCGCCGGCCGCCGGCGCGCCCCTGCCTCCCGCATTGGCCCACCTCGACAAGCGGTTGCGCGCCCAGGGTGTTGCTTCCGATTGGATCGCCCGGGTTGTGAAATCCGTGAAGGAAAACCCGGATGCCCGGATTCTCGGCGACGAAACCCTGACCCGCGAATTCGTCCGCCAGCAGATCCTCCGCGGCCTGCGGTCCGACTGCGGCGCCTGCCTGATGCACCGCAAGATTATCTTTCTCGTCGGATCCAACGGCTGCGGGAAGACCAGCGCCTGCGCCAAAATCGCGTCATATGCCATCAAATCGCTCGGCAAGCGGGTTCATTGGATCTCCTCCGACGCCACCCGCGCCGGGGCGATCGCCAAAGCCCAGGCTTTCACCGCCCCGCTCGGCATCCCGCTCCAGTTGGCATACCGGCCGGAAGAATTGCCCTCCTTGCTGCATCGGGATTCGGATTCCGATTTATTTCTGGTCGACACGCCCGGCAGCAATCCTTACCGCCCGGAGGAAATTCGCTTCCTGGATGCCTGCATTGCCGACATTCCGGACCGCCACATCCTGTGGGTGGTTCCAGCCACGGCAAAGGAGTCCGACCTTCAAGATATGTACACCGCCTTTTCCCACATGGGAATCGGCGGCGCGGTCGTCACCCGCCTGGACGAAACCCGCTCCTTCGGCGGCTTGTACAACGTTCTCAACCGCAGCCGGCTTCCGCTGGCTTTCCTCTCGCACGGCCCGCGGATCCACGGCGACCTGCACACCGGGGAGATTTCGATCCTCGCCAGCCTGCTCCTCGGTGAAAAAACCTTCTGATCGCCGCGCCGGACGGCCCCTCCTCCGCCGGAACCCCCGGCATGCCTTGATATATAATGAAGCCGAGGGAACCATGGGAGCAGGGGAGGTATGAAATGTTGGTGCTAACGCGGCGCACCGAAGAAAGCGTCGTCATCGGCGGGAACATCGTCGTTACGGTGCTCGGGGTCGATGGGGAGAAGGTGAAACTGGGCATCGACGCGCCCCGGGAAGTGGCGATTCTTCGCAGCGAACTGCTCGACGTCATCCAACAGCAGAACCGCCTGGCGGAAAAGCTGGCTTCCGTTCCGGAGCCGAACGCCTTGGAGGGGATGCGGGATCTGCTCGCCGAAGAACCGGGGAACGCGGAGGCTGCGCCGCCGGCTGATTAATCCGCCGCACGGATCATCCACCGCGGCGGAAGGAGGGTCAAGCCGGAAAACGCCGCTCCGCCTGCTCCCATGCCGCACGCAGGTCGGTCAAAGTCTGGACCGCCGCGTCGAACTCGTCCGCCCGAATCCGCTTCACGCACCAATCGTAGAACTTCAGCACATCCGCGGAATCCTCGGGGCCGACCGCGCGCATTAATTCGCGCAGGAGCAAAATGGCCTTTTCCGATTTCTCCGCCTCGCCCTTGCGGCAGGCCCGGATCGCCAAATCGTACGTCCTGCCGACCAATTCGTGCGGCGTCGCCGGACGTGCGCCGCGGCGGCCGTTTTTCCAGAGGGCGGATTTCATTCTGCCTGCCACCGAGCTTCCTCCGATCGCTTGTCCGGAATCTGTTCCAGTATGCCAAAAAGCGAAAGCGGTGGAAATAAAGCGGCGGTTAATGCGCGGCTCCGTCAACCGCGCCGGCAATTTCCCCGAGCTTCGGCCGCTTCCTGCCGGGGGCGCGCGGCTCCGCGCCTCGGCCGGATTCTTGCCGCGCTCGCAGAAGGCGAGTCTTGCGGCCGGGGATTTTCAGGGATGCGGTAAAATCACAGACGGGATAACGGAGTTGTATCGGCGGCTCCCCGTCCGCGGGGATGCAAGGCTCTGCCTGGATGGAGGGATCGGATGCCGAAAATTCTAATCGCCGACGACGCCGAGTTTTTCCGGGTGCAGACGATCCGGATCCTTGCCGTTGAAGGGTTTACCGTCCTGGAGGCCGACAACGGCGTAAAAGCCGTGGAACTTTTCCAGGCCGAACAGCCCGACGTGGTATTGCTGGATCTCAACATGCCGGAAAAGGACGGCCTGGCGGCGCTAAAGGAAATTTTGGCCGCCAAACCGGACGCCAAGGTAATAATGCTGGCCTCCCTGGGGCAGGAGGCGCATGTGCTCCAGGCCATCCGCGCCGGCGCGAAGGATTACATCGTCAAGCCCGCCGACAAGGAACGGATTATCAGCGCCGTTCAAAAAATTATGGGAATCGCGCTCTAGTTGCTCTGATCGGGGGAGCCGCCCGCGGGGCCGTCCTGGTCCAACACCTTCATAAACAATAACATTGCCTGGGGGTCGAAATGCTTCCCGGATTGCTCCTGGAGGTATTGGCGCACTTTTTCGTCCGGCCACGCCTTCCGGTAAGGCCTTTCCGACCGCAGGGCGTCCCAGACGTCCACCACCGCGAACAACCGGGCCGCCAGCGGGATGGCCTCCGCCACCAATCCGCGCGGATACCCCGTGCCGTCCCACTTTTCATGGTGGCAATAGGGGATCGGCAGCGCCGGACGAAGGTAGTTGACCATCGAAAGCAGTTCGTAGGCATACTCCGGATGGCGGCGCATAACAACCCACTCCTCGTCCGTGAGCGGCCCCGGCTTGAGCAGGATATTGTCGGGAATGCCCATCTTGCCGATGTCGTGCAGCAGCGCCCCGCGCCGCATGTGGACCAGCTCATCCTCCCCCACGCCCATCATCCGCGCCAGCCGCAGGGTCATGTCGGTCACGCGCTGCGTGTGGCCTTCGGTCTCGCGGTCGCGCATGTCCAGCGCCCGGGACCAGCCCTCGATGGTGGCGTCGTAAGCCATCGCCAGCTCCAAATTGGAGCGCTGCAAACCCTCGAATAAACCGGCGTTGTCGATCGCGATCGCCGCCTGCACCGCCAGGGTGTCGAGGAACTCCAGCCATTCGTTGTCGGGCTCCAGCGGGGCGCGGTGGAAAATCTCCAACACCCCCTTCACCTGCCCCTTGGCCACCAGCGGCGCCGCGAAGTAGGATACGAATCCTTCGTCGGTCAGCAGCGGCGCTCGCCGGTATCCTTCTGAGGATTTCGTCAGGTCCGGAATGCTGATCATCCGCCGCTCGAGCGCCGCGCGTCCGGCCACGCCTTCGCCCAGCCTCAGCTTGGAGTGGTGCAGCGCCTGGGTGTGAAACCCCCTGCCGGCGGTGAACTGCAGGATCTGCGTTCGCGGATCCAGAAGCAGAACCGACGCGGCATGGATTCCCAGGCGGATGGTCACCTGGTCGAGAAAGAAATTCAGCGTGACCCGCAGGTCCAAACTGGAGGTGATCGCCATGTCGATCGCCCGCAGGGCGGTGATGTGCTGCAGCCGGCGTTGGGTTTGTTCGTGGAGCGCCGCCCGCCGCAGGGCGTTGGCCGCGATATCCGCAGCCGCCGAAAGGATCCGCAGTTCTCCGTCGCTGACTTCGGCGTTGCATCCCGCCCACAGCACCCCGATCGTCTGTCCCTGGGAGATCATCGGCACGCAAACCACGTCCGCCAGGCCGTTCATCATCCCGCGGGCGTCGCGCACCGGCTGGGCGATCCCGCCGTCGTCCGCCATCGCGTGGCTGATCCGTTTTCCGGTCCGGTCGGCCCAGACCCCGATCGCCAATTCGACGATCATGTCGTCGTTGGCGGCATCCTTCATCGCCAGGGCGACTCCGTCGGCTTTGAGCAAATCCCGGAGTTGCTGCAACAGAATGGGGTAAATGTCGCTGCGGGTCGGCGCGGAACGCATCGCATTGGCTACCGAGGTGATCGCTTTCAGTTCCCGCTCGCGCTGCTCCCTTTCGGTGACGTCGCGGATGATCCCCTCCACCGTCTCCGGATCGTCCGCCCCCTCCCGCACCAGCGCCACGCGCTGTTCCAGCCAGGCCGTGGTCCCGTCTTTGCGCAGAAACCGGATCTTCGGCCCGTATTCCAGCAGCGCTGTCCCGGTCGGGTCCTCCCTGGCGGGTTGCGGGGCTTCCTGCCCGTTAACCGAAACCCGCGCCCCCCACAACCGCGGATCGGCGTAGAACTCCTCCGGGGAAAAACCGGTGATCGATCGCACCGAGGGATTGACGTACAGGAACTGCGGCTCGCCCCCCCTCCGGTAGCGGAGGACGATATCCTGGGCGTTCTCCATCAGCCGCAGGAGCTGCGCTTCGCTCGCGTGCAGCGCAAGTTCCGTCCGATGCCAGTCGGCTTTCGCCTCCTGCTCCCGGATCGCGCGGTCCACGGCCGCGCCCAGCCGCGCCAGCCGGTCCTTCAGCAGGTAATCGGCGGCCCCTTGGCGGATGCATTCCACCGCCGTCTCATCGCTGAGGATTCCGCTGATGACGATGCAGGGGATGTCGAGCGACCGGTCGCGGAGGATCTCCAAGCCGCGCAGGGCGTTGAATTCGGGCAGGCGGAAATCCATGAGGATGATTTGCGGCAGTGCGCCCAGGGCGGCCAGAAAATGCTCCTCGTCCTCCACCCGGGTGGCCGAAAGCTCATAACCGGAGTTGCGCAGTTCCCGCATCAGCAATTCTGCGTCGTCCGGGGAATCTTCCACGATCAACAGCTTTAGAGGAACAGACATAAAAACCCCGCCCCCTCGTTTGGCGCCCCCGGGGGAGAAGGAAGTCCGGAATTATTGCAATGCAATTAATCAAGCATAAATGTAACCTCCCCTCTCCGGGAACACCGTAAGAACAAGGTAAAAAACTCTAAAAAACAAGGAAAGCTGGAAAACGCAAGAAAATCCCCTCTTCAGCCGGTCTGGCAATTCTTGCATTGGCTTGCCCGCGCGGATTGAGAAGGCTTCCTCCAGGAATGTCGCTTCCGGAGACTTTCACCGGCAAGGCGCGGAAAAGCCTCGGACAAGAGCCCGGCGGGCGGCGATAAGTCGTGCCTCCCGCGGCGCCCCGCAAATAATCCGCGCCTTTTCCAGGCGGATCGGCGGCCAATGCCGGATTTCGAGATCCCTTCCATGGTAGAATTTTGAATACCCAAAGGAAAGGAGGCGGCTCTTTCGGGAAGAATGGCGCATGGACCGGCGATCCGCCGGTTGACGAGGTGAGGGCTCCCGGCCCCGAAGCCGGGCTAATCCCGCGCGGTATGCACGGGAGAAAATCGAAGGATCAGCGGATACCCTCCGGGCGGGCCACGCCCGACTTCTTCCCCAAGACGGCAGGACCTTTCCTGCCAATCCGCCGGCGGAAACCTCCCGGGCAACCGGGAAACACAATCCCGGCGATGTGGCGGAACCATCATCCGAAACCCATTTCCTCCGCCGGCGCAGATCCGCCGCACCGGTGGACCGTTGCATGGGATGGCGCGAGCCTGCGCCGTATTGATATCCCGGATGCCTGCGGAGGAATTTCGTTTTTTTTGGAGATGTCTGCGTATGTGTGGAATCGTCGCTTACATCGGCCCGCGAGACGCCGCGCCGATCCTCCTGGATGGCCTGAAGCGTTTGGAGTACCGCGGGTACGATTCGGCCGGCATTGCGGTCCTGCAGGATGGAAAGATCGCCCTGCGGCGAAAAGCCGGAAAACTCTCCAACCTAATCCGCGCGGTCGAAGCCCAGCCGGTCCGGGGCGAGGCCGGCATCGGCCATACGCGCTGGGCGACTCACGGCGAGCCCAGCGACCGCAACGCCCACCCCCACGCCAGCGCCTCGGGCGAGATCGTGGTGGTGCACAACGGAATCGTCGAAAACTATCTCGAGCTTAAGGAAGAGCTGGCCGCCGCGGGGGCGCGCTTCCGCTCCGACACCGACACCGAGGTGATCGCCCAACTGATCGAATCCTGCGCCGACGGCGGCGCGCCGCTCTTCGACGCGGTGCGCCAGGCGGTCTCACGCTTGCGCGGCGCCCACGGGATCGTGGCGATCTCCTCCCGCGAACCGGACCGGATCGTGGCCGCGCGCCTCGGCAACGCCGGCGGGGTGGTTCTCGGAGTGGGCGAAGGCGAAATGTTCGTCGCCTCCGATATGCCGGCGCTCCTGGACCACACCCGGAGGATGGCGTTCTTGGATTCCGGACAGATCGCACTCGTCACCCGCGGCGGTTTTTCCGTCCGGAATCTGGAGGGTCGTCCGGTCGACTTGCCCGTCCAAACCGTCGACTGGGACGCCGCGGCCGCCGAAAAGGGGAATTACCCGCACTTCATGCTCAAGGAAATCCACGAGCAAGTCCGCTCGCTGGGGGATACGATGGCCGGGCGGGTGGATTTCGAACGGGGCGACGTTTTTCTGCCGACTCTGAACCTGACCCCGGCCCGCGCCCGCTCCATCCGGAGGGTGGTGCTCACCGCCTGCGGGACGGCCGCCTACGCCGGGATGGTCGGCCGGATCCTGATCGAGCGCTTGGCCCGCATCCCGGCCGAGGCGGAGACCGCCTCGGAATTCCGCTACCGCGATCCGTTGATCGACAAGCACACGCTGGTGATCGCCATTTCGCAATCCGGCGAGACGGCGGACACGCTCGCCGCGATGGAAGAGGCGCGGCGCAAGGGGGCGTTGCTGTGGAGCATCGTCAACGTCGTCGGATCGCAGGCGATGCGCATCGCCGACGGGTACCTATCCATGCAGACCGGTCCGGAGATCGGCGTGGCGTCCACCAAGGCCTTCACCGCCCCGCTGGTGGATCTTTACCTCACGGCGATCCTCCTCGGCCGGCTGCGCGGGGTCCTTCCGGAGGAGGATGCCAAACGGCGGGTGGCCGAACTGCGCCTCCTGCCCGGCCGGGCCGGCGAGTGCCTGGCGCGGGAGCACGAGGTCGCCCGGGTTGCCGATGCGCTGAAAGGCATCACCCACTGCCTCTACCTCGGGCGCGGCGGCAACATGCCGATCGCCTACGAAGGCGCGTTAAAGATGAAGGAAATTTCCTACATCCATGCCGAAGCGTATCCGGCGGGGGAGATGAAGCACGGGCCGATTGCGCTGGTGGACAAATCCATGCCGGTGGTCGCGCTCGCCCCGCGCGATCCGTGGTACGAGAAGATGATCAGCCAGGTGGAGCAGACCCGGGCCCGCGGCGGGACCGTGATCGCGGTCTGCACCGACGGCGACGACCGCATCCCCCGCCTGGCGGATTACACGCTCCCGATTCCCGAGATCTCGTGGATGCTCAGCCCGGTGCTGACGGTCATCCCGCTCCAACTGCTGGCCTACCACACCGCGGTCCTGCGCGGCTGCGACATCGACCAGCCCCGCAACTTGGCCAAGAGCGTCACGGTGGAGTGACCGCTCCCCGGAACCCCTCCCGGCCCGCCGCGGAAAGTTGCCGGGCGCACATGAAAATCATCCCCCGAGCATCTCATGGATTTGCTTCAGCGGAAGCGAACTCTTGCGCGCGATCTGCTCCGCGGTCATTCCTTCGGCGCGCATCCGGCGCGCCATGGCATCCAGCGCTTCGCCGATTTCGATCAAGTGCCGGTCCGGATCGAAGAACCGCGTCGTCCGCTGGCCCCAGGGTTCCTCGTGCAACTCGTGCAGGAAATCCATCCCGGCCGATTTCACGCGCGTAAACGCCGCCCCGATGTCCCCGGTTTCGAAATACAGTTCAAACAAGTTGGCACGCGGAGTAGCGAGCGGGTTGGAGCCCAGCCGGGCCGGGATGATGTGCCGCGGATCGACCTGCCACAGCGTGAGGCCGCCTTTCAACCCGACGTTCGTTCCGAAATCCAGGTCGATCTCCATTCCCATCACCTCGGTGTAGAAGCGCTTGGCCGCCTCGATATCGCGCACGAAGATCACCGCCGAATGGTACCTCGATCCGTCCGACATGGGTTTTCTCCTTGGCTTCATTCGAAACGATTACCTTCCCGGAGAGTCCTCAAGGAACCACGGTCCATGGCCAAGGACCAGGTTCTTCGACCGTCGACGGCCTACTTCCAATCCCGCTCCACCCGGTCCAGCCACTCCGCCGCCAGCGCCTCAAACAATTCCGGCTGTTCGATCTGGGCGTTGTGCCCGGCGCGGTCGAGCACCGCGCAGGCGGCGCGCGGGTAGCGCGGGATCATGCCCAGCGAATCCTCGTAGCCGACGATGCTGTCCTGCCGCCCGGCGACGATCAGGACCGGCTTGTCGAAGGCGGCGCGGTCGAGCGCGGCTTCGTCCGCGAACGCGTACCCCTTCCAAAGGCGGTCCAAAAAAGCCCGGTCGGCCGCCGCCAGCCCGGGGAGGACGTCGCGCCTCATCTTCTCCCAGGTGGCGTCCGTTTGGATCACGGCCATCGGTTCGAATTCGGCCCGCTCAGCCGGCGTCAGCCGCTCCAGCAATTCTGCGTCCCTTTCCAACACCACGCGCCGCGGAACCCTGCGCCGGGCCGGGTCGGCGTGTACCAGCGGGCAAAGCAGCAGCAACCCCTCGATCCGCTCCGGATACCGCGCGGCCAGCCCCTGCGCCAGGTAGGCGCCGTAGGATTCCCCCGCCACGCAATATTTCTCGAGCGGGATGACCTGGTCTACGAACCAACGCACGACGTCGAACATCCGATCCGTGTCCGCGAGCCAGTCCGGCGCGGGGGTCCGGCCCATGCCGGGCAGGTCGAAGTAGATCCGCCGCCAGCCCTCGCGGCGCTCGAACACCGGTTCCATGCATCCGAGCATCAGCCGATGGTCCGGGCTGAAGCCGTGGATCATCAGGATCGGCCGACCGGAACCGCGGACGTCGTAATAGATCGGAATGTCGGCGACGTTGCTGATCATGGTTTCCAACCTCCTGGAAAAAAACCGGGCCGAGAATACTGGGACAGCAAAAGCGGGAGTTCACCCCCATCTTGGTGTGCCTGTTCCCGAAACCGACTCGGCATATGTTCTGGCGCCCTCATCACAGGCAGTCCGGTTTCGGTTTTCCTCCGCGAGTATTTCATGAAGAACAATAAAACAGCAATCCAGGTTCCTTTGCAATCCATACGGCTAATTCGGCCCCGAAAACGGGAAGTATGTCGTCGCCCGGCCGGATACACCCACCCCGTGATTCCGCCACCTGGCCGGAGGACGCTTCGGCGGGATCATCTCCAACACCTCACAAGTTTTCGACAAGAAGCTTTAGGCATGCATTTTTGGGCTGTCGCGGCTGAAAATATTGGCAAGGAGAAAACCGCAATCGATGTTGATAAAAAATTATTGGTATCTACTCAGCCTCCCCCTCATCCGCCCTTCGGGCACCTTCTCCCAGCCCAACGTCTGCGGATGAAGATATGCGGTTGTTCACAGCCCTCCAGCCTAAGCGATGGGCTGGGAGAAGTTATCCCGGAACGCATGTCCCGCGCTCCGTTCGGGACAGTGACGGGAGGATGGGATGAGGGGGGAATAATTGGGCGATGTTTTTGGCCATTTTTCCAATACCTGCATCAGGCTGAGTAGATACAATGATTGAGGAATTGCTCGTGATTACGCTCTTTGCGTTTCAGGAATTCCTATTTGTTGCAACCCTTCCACCGCATCATGTTTCAGCAAACAATCCTGATCCAAGCAGATGATTTCCGGATCAAATTTTGATAGCCGCGCAATCATAACTTTAATTGCTTCAATATTATTGTCTACCAAAATGAAACTCCTTCCATTCCTTCCTGCGGCCTCCCCCAAAGTCCCGCTTCCGGCAAAAAAATCCAGCAATACATCATTCGGATTTGAATGAACCTTCACGATCCTTTCAAGAATGGCCAGAGGCTTCTGGGTAGCATAGCCCGTTCGTTCCTTTCCATTTGTGGAAACAATGGTGTTCCACCAAACATCCGTGGGAGTCTTGCCCCGCAAGGCTTTTTCTTCACCGACCAACCCCGGGGCCATATAGGGGATTCTGTCGATTTGATCATAATTAAAAGTATACCTTCCCGGATCTTTTGCGTACCAAAAAATGGTGTCGTGCTTTGTCGGCCATCGATTTTTCGATCTGGCCCCATAATCGTACGCCCAAATGATCTCATTCAGGAAAGATTCTCTGCCGAATATGGAATCCAACAATAGTTTACAATAATGAGATTCCCGATAATCGATGTGGAAAAATAAACTGCCGTTATCGGATAGTATTCTATATGCTTCTGTTAACCTAGGTTCGAGGAAACCCATGTAATCGTCATACCGATCTTCATATCCCGTATTCATTACTGCAATTGTCCTATATCTTTTCCCGGCAAAGCCTAATCGATCGCCGTTATTTTCATCGGGAATCGTTTTTATCCTGGTATGCGATTGTTTTTTTCCCGTATTAAACGGGGGGTCAATGTATATCAGATTAACACTATCCGATTCGAGGCCGCAAAGGTAATTCAAGTTGTCGCCCCAAACAATCCTTCGCATCTTCCCTCCGAAATAAAAATTTTTTTCAGTATATCATAGATGACTCCACTGCAAAAACCAGTTTTTCAAAATGTTGATTTAATATCTTGATGCTCATTAAAATGTGCTTCTTACGCTACACCAAAT
>JAFGKK010000013.1 GCA_016928575.1 Anaerolineales bacterium | reverse complement strand
TCCCAGCCGGAGATAGTCCGTCATTCCCGCGCCGGCCCTCGGCGCGTTCTTCGCCGGGGGTGGGTTTAGCGGGAATCCAGGGTTTCCTTGGCTGGATGCCCGCTATGAACACCCCGCTTCTAGGGGCAGGCGCGGGCATGACGATCCTGAGACAACCTAATGCTGATTTGAGACAACCCCTCGGCCGCTCCCTGATCCCATCCTCCCGTCACTGTCCCGCGCTCCTTTCCCGAGCTCCTTTCCCGAGCGCTTGTCCCGAACGCCTGTCCCGAGCGCCTGTCCCGAGCGAAGCGAGGGAAAGCGAGGGAACGCGAGGGGAGGGCGAATGAGGGAAGAAAAAAGCGCATTTTCCAGGATGTGATCTATTCTCTAAACCGGTCTGAGGAATTGCAATTTCCGAAGGTTCAATAGCCGAAACGGTTTTCTAAACGCCTCGATTTCCGGGACCGCCTCGTTCATTCCACTGCTTCCACTCTGCAAGCCTCCCTTCCGTCAACAAAATATCAGCCGGTTATCAAGCCTGCGCCGCTTGAACGCGGTACGGTGAAGCCGTCGGCTTTTCCAAGCCGGCGATTACGGAGCGCGCGTCCGGCGAATCGGATCCCGGGGGCGCGGTTTAGGAGGCGCTGAGATGGGAACATCGAAAATTTTGTTATCGGGAGGATTGCTTCTGGCGGCCGCGGCGGCCGCCACCTGCGGCGCCGTTAAAACGTACGGAGCCGCCGGATCGGATCCGAAACTCGTCTCCTCCGGCGGATCCGTTCCCTATGGAACGGCGGACGGTCCGGTGGTGGTCGAAGCCGTGTACCTGACGCTGGAGGCGGGCGATCCGGATGCGGCGGCCGCGGAAGCCGCCCGCTTGGCGCGCATGTACGGCGGGTATGAAGCCGACCGCATCTCCTGGCCGGCGGAGGGGGGCAAGGCGGTCGCCCAGGAGATTTTCGTGCCGCTGGGGAGATCGGACGACTTCCTCGCGCGGCTTTTGAACATGGGATGCGGGATCCGGGAATCAGGCACAAGCCGTTCCTTCGGCTATTCCGGTCCGGGGGAAGGGTGGGCGGAATTCTCGATCCAGTACCTGCCTCGAAGATATCCCTACGCCTGGGATCCGGGGATTGAGCGGAATCTCGAGCGGGCGTTTTTCGAATTCGCCGCCAAGGCGGCCGCCTTTTTCGTCCAGGCCGCCGCCTCACTGCTCGTGGCGTGCATGGTGGTGATCCCGTGCGCGATGATGGCCGTCGGCTTTGTCACGACCATCCGCTGGCTGATGCGGGGAAAGTGACTGCCGAAAATACCGCTCTTTGTCAGCGCATTCTCAGCGGGATGTCAAGCCTGCCAACCTTTCCGGCTGTAATCTGTAAGAAAACAGGGAGGTGTTCCATGAACGCCAAATTGAGACTGCTCTTCGTGTTCGCACTCATCCCGCTGCTCGCCTCTTGCGCGGCCGCGAACAGGATGGCATCCATTCCCTCCGGCAAATCCGAGGGGACGGTGTCTACCGGCCTTTCATCTCCCTATAGCATGGGGGCGGCCGAACCCACCGCGCTGAGTTCCTATCCGCGCCAAGGTGCGACATCAACCTCGGCCGCTTGGCCGACG
The DNA here is from genome assembly GCA_016928575.1 of Anaerolineales bacterium. NCBI lineage: Bacteria > Bacillati > Chloroflexota > Anaerolineae > Anaerolineales > Anaerolineales bacterium. The sequence goes on along the minus strand of JAFGKK010000013.1, from coordinate 4,548 downwards.
GAGGGGCCGCCGCCCACCCCGACCGCCCGGCCGGAAGGCGAGGGCGGGGTGCCGAATGTCAACCCCTTCGTGGAGACTTCCGTCGATCGCCTCTCGACTTTCGCGCTGGACGTGGATACGGCTTCCTACACCCGAGCCCGGGCCGAGCTCCGCGCCGGCCGCCTGCCCGTCCCCGAGGCGGTGCGGGTGGAGGAGTTCGTCAATTACTTCGATCACGGGTATCCCGCCCCGCCGGACGTCGCCTTCGCGGTCTACGCCGACGGTGCGCCCTCGCCCTTCCACCCCGATGGATCGATCCTCCTGCGGATCGGAGTCCAAGGCTACCGGGTGCCCGCGGAGCAGCGCAAGCCGCTGATGCTGACCTTCGTGATCGACGTTTCCGGCTCGATGGCGGAGGACGGCAAGCTGGAAATGGTGAAGCAGACCCTGGAGCTGCTCGCCCGGCAGCTCCGCCCGACCGACAGCGTGGCGATCGTGGTCTATTCCACCGAGGCCTGGGTGGTGCTGAATCCGACCCGCGGCGACAGCTACGAGACCATCGTCGGCGCGATCTACTCCCTCAGTCCGACAAGCGCCACCAACGTGGAAGCCGGCTTGCGGCTCGGGTACCAGGTGGCCGCCTCCGCCTTTCGGGCGGACGCTTCCAACCGGGTCATCCTGTGCTCCGACGGCGTGGCCAATACGGGGACCACCGATGCGGCCGGGATCCTGGAATTCGTACACGGCTACACCGATATGGGAATCACCCTGACCGCGATCGGCGTGGGGATGGGCAACTACAACGACGCGCTGCTCGAGCAGTTGGCCGACAAGGGCGACGGCAACTACGCCTATGTGAACTCCTACGAGGAAGCCCGCCGGGTGATGGTCGACGACTTGGTTTCCACGATGCAGGTGATCGCGCTGGACGCGAAGATCCAGGTGGATTTCAACCCCGACGTGGTGGTGCGCTACCGGCTGATCGGCTACGAGAACCGCGCCGTGGCCGACCAAAACTTCCGCAACGATGCGGTGGACGCCGGGGAGATCGGGGCGGGCCACTCCGCCGCCGCGATCTACGCCGTGCAGTTTCATCCTAACGCTTCCGGACGGATCGCCACCATCCAGCTGCGCTGGCAGGATCCCGACAGCCGCGCCGTGACCGAGATCAACGGCAACGTCAACACCTGGGATATGGCGCCTTCCTACCAGGATGCTTCGCCGCGCTACCGGCTGGCGGTGATCGTGACCCAGTTCGCCGAGATCCTGCGCGGAAGCCCTTGGGCGCACGCCGGCCAGTTGGGGATGCTGAGTTCGAACGCGTACCAACTGACCGAGTTCCTCTCCGGCGATCCGGACGTACTCGAACTCGCGCAATTGATCGGTCTCGCGGATGCGCTGAGCCGCTAGGGATGATTTCGGGGGGGATGCTCCGCCGCCGCAAGGCGGCGGAGCATTTTTTAACCCTTCCGGCTGCCCGGCGGTCGGAACCGGACGGATGGGTCGCGCAGGTAGATGGGGAATGGGTGTGGGGCGAAGCCCATGGGTTGCCGAAGAGGCGCCTCGGACGTGCCAGCGGCAAACCGGCCTGGGTTGGATCCGATTCCACCCGGAAAAAATCCTGTTTCAGGGGCGGCTTTGTTGATAGGCTCGGAGAGAGGAAATCGGCATTTATTCCGGGATGTGCGCCGGAGGAAACGATCGCATGAACACCTCAAGGTTGTTTTGGGACGGGATGGCGGACGGATACGACGATCACATGGGCGGGTACGGAGAATCGCGGATCCGAACGGTCGAACACATCCGGAAATACCTCCATCCGGAGGATATGGTATTGGATTTCGGCTGCGGAACGGGAAGCCTCGCCGTGGAGATCGCCGGCCGAGTGAAAGCCGTCCGCGGGATCGACCTCTCTTCAAAAATGATCCGCGCGGCCAAGCGCAAGGCCGGCGAAAATGCGTGCACCAACGCCGAATTCTTCCAATCGACGATTTTCGACAAACGGTGGAGAGGGGAATCCTTCGATGCGGTCGTCGCCGCCGGGATCCTGCACCTGTTGGGAAATCCGTCCAGGGCCGTTCGAAGAATCCATGAATTGCTGAAGCCGGGAGGCTGGTTCCTATCCTCCACGCCCTGCCGGATCGAAGACAGCCTGCCCCTGGCACTGATCAGCAACTCCGCGTTGGTCCTGGGAAGGATCGGGATTTCACCGATGATGCGGTTCTTCCGAATCTCCGAGTTGGAACGAGTCGTTTCCGGCGGCGGTTTCCGAATCGTCGAAGCGGCAACTATACCTTTCGGCTCGTTCGAGGACCCGGCGTACGTCTTTGCCCGTTTCCTCGCCGCTCGGAAGGCTTGAGGCGGCCCAATCGAGCTAGAACGCAACCCTATTTTTCAGACAGTTTAATAAGGATTCGAAAAAAAGATGAATGCGAAGGTGATCCATGCAGTCGCCGGAATGACGGATTCCGAGAACGGTCAATCCTGCAGAAGCCGCTCATGGTTCAAGGCCTCCCGGTCGTTCTAAAATCCCTGTTTGGATACTGGTTTTTAGGTTTTCCCGCCTTGGCAGGATGATTAAAAAAGGCCCTGGCCGGGTTCATGGCGGGTGATCCCCGAACACCCATGCAATCCGGGCTGTTGCAGATCCTGACTTTTTCAGCGCCCGGTCGGGATGTCGAAAAGGTGGCGGCCCGAAGATTTAGAACCCGGGGCGGGATCCTCTGCCCCAGGGTAGAATCATTCTTGGGTCGGTTCGCAGCATCCCCGGAGGGAAAACTTGATGGACCTTCAAGAATGGATCGGCCATGTCGTAAAACCCGGTGAGCGGCTGATATGGAGCGGCCGGCCGCCCCACGGCATCCTGCTCCGGATCGGGGATGCTTTTGTAATCCCGCTCAGCCTGTTGTGGGGCGCGGGGGTTTCGGGTTTTCTTGCTTTTCCGGTGCTTCTGTTCCAGCCGTCCGGCATGCTCGATGCATTTGACCTCGGCATGATAGCCGTCGCGTTGCTCATTCTTCTCACCGTGCCCTATCTGCTCCTCGGCCGGTTCTTTGTCGATTGGTTCCGGCGCAGGAATATGCACTATCTTCTCACCGACCGAAATGTTTATATCGTCTGCGAATTCTTGGGAAGAGAAGTTCGGACCTACGCATTGAGGCACTTGGGGAACATCAGCCTGCTGCCGGGGCGGGGCGGTAGAGGAACGATCCTCCTCGGCCCCGCCGATATATTTTCTTGGCTCTATGTCGGGGAGGTGTTTCCCGTCTTCGACCGCATCCCGCAGTATGCGGCCCGGCTGGAGGGGATCGATGACGCGGAGTTGGTTCATCGTCAAATTCTCGAATTGCATAAGGACTGCCGGTCGAAATACGAAGAGCCGGTTGCGATCTGGAAGAAGGATTCTTAGCCGGCGGCATCGCAGACCACCGCGGCGGGGCGGATTGGCGGAAGCCGTAGTAGAAAAGACAATGTGATCCCCCATCCGGAAAGCCGAACACGTGTTTCCATGCGCGTGTTCCCGATGCCTGTGTGCTTTTTCCCCCAAGGATGGGCGGCAGACGCAGGGGGAGGATACACCGCGATCTAACGGCGGGGGGGTGAAAGAAGGATGGCCATGCCCGGGCACTTCGAAATCGTCGCCCACCGCGGGATCCGCTCGGAGCAGTCGGAAAACACATTGGCCGGCTTCGAACGGGCGATCGCGCTCGGCGCGGACGCGGTGGAGTTCGACGTGTGCCTGACGGCCGACGGCGTGCCGATCGTTTTCCACGACGTCTACCTTGACGGGAAGACCGACGGCCGCGGACCGATCTTTGCCCGCACGCTGGAGGAGCTGCGCGGCCTGCGGGTGCGCTCACCCTCCGATCCCGGCGCCGCTGGAGAAAGCATTCCCACCCTGGAGGAGGTCGTGGACCGGATCGGCGGCTGGATCGGGATGGAAATTGAAATTAAAGGGCCGGAGCCGGAAGCCCCGGGCTTGGTGGCCGGCGTGTTGAAGCGGCATCCTCAGCTCCGGACGTCGGTCGAGGTGACCTCCTTCGAACCGGCCTTGCTGTTGGATTTCCAAAAGGCCAGCCCGGATGTTCCGGCCGACGTCCTGGTGCCGCTTTTCGAAGGCTGGATGCGGGCGGATGCCGTGGCGTATGAGGCGATCCACCGGGCTCTGCTGGCGGAAGCGCGCGCCGTGCACCTGCACGCGTCGCAGCTTGTGCCGGAGACGGTGAGCGCGATCCGGTCGCACGGGATCGCGATCCATGCCTGGGGCGTCGATGAAAAAGCGTCGCTGGAAAAAATCCAATCCTTCAGGATCCCGCGGATTTGCACCGATTGCGTGCGCGAAGCTTTGGAGTTCCGCCGCGCGGGAGGATATTCCTAAACCTCGAGAGTAGGTTTTCAATATGTAGACGGCGAATTTCTCCGCGGTCCCCGAATTTTCATTGCCACAAAGGGCACAAAAAGCACAGAAATAATCTCTCGTTTTTTTGTATCTCCTCAGCCCCCCGTCCCTGCCCTTTCCTCACCCCCAACCCCACAACCCCTTCCCCCTCTCCTGACTTATGCCAGGAG